>NZ_AYMF01000035.1:0-66394 GCF_000633435.1 Achromobacter sp. DH1f
ATCACCGCCCCTCCCCAAGAACGTGCGCCCGACAAGCACGCCACAACCCGCACCCGCCAAGCGCCCCAAACCTCGCAACCCGTAGCCCTGGGGGCTGGGCCTTGTTGTGGCGAGCAACCTCGATGCGCCCGAGGGAATCTGAAGGAGGGACCGAAGGTCCGGACGAAGATGACGAGGGGGAAGTCCGGAGCGAAGGCTCCGGACCGCAATCGTGGGCGCTCGCCACAACAAGGCCCAGCCCCCAGGGCGACCTACGAAGACACCCCACCCGCCCAAGCCCCCAGCCGGCGTATCATCCCCATAGCTCCCCAAACACCCCCAAAAAGACATCAACCATGGACGTCTACACCCGCCTACAAGCACTGCTGACCCAACACCAAGCCACCTTCCGCCTGATCTCCCACCCCGCCGCCGGCCGCTCGGTAGAAGTCGCCGCCGTCCGCGGCACTGCCGTCAGCCAAGGCGCCAAGGCACTGGTCTGCCGTGTCAAGATCTCGTCCAACCAACGCAAGAACGTCCTCGCCGTCTTCCCCGCCGACCAGCAGGCCGACCTGGAAGCCATCGCCCGCGCCGCCGGCGGCAAGAAAGCCTCGCTGGCCTCCCAGGACCTTGCCCGCGAACTCACCGGCTGCGAAATCGGCGCCATCCCGCCCTTCAGCTTCAACCCCGACCTGCACCTCATGGTCGACCCCACCCTGCGCCAACGCCACGATGAAATCGTGTTCAACGCCGGCCGGCTCGATGCCTCGATCCTGATGCGCACCGAAGACTACTTCCGGCTCGCCGCGCCGCAAGAAGCCCCGCTCATCAAAGGCTAGAACCCCCACGAACCCGCGCCCCGAGGCCGCCTTGTCCCGCCCGACCCACCCATCGCGCGCACGCGCTTCCAACATGCGCTGGCTCATGAGCCTGGCGCACATGGAGCCGTCGCCCGTCAGCCGCTGGGTGGCCCTGCGCGCCGCCCTGGCCATCGGCCTGCCCACCGCCGTCGGCCTGGTCCTGGACCAAAGCGCGGCCGCCGCCCTGGTCGCGCTGGGGGCCTTGCCCGCCATCACCGGCGACAACGGCGGCCCCTACCGCAACCGCGCCCTGTCCATCGGGTCCACCGTCTTCGGCGGTGCGCTGGGCTACTTCCTGGGCAACCTCCTGTCCGGCCACGGCCTCTGGAGCGCCGCCGGCATGACCGTGCTGGTGCTCATCGCCAGCCTTGTCGGCACCTTCAACAACATCGCCGCCGTCGCCACGCTGCAATTTGCCACCTACGTCATCGTCGGCACCAGCCTCACCTCGACCTTGCCGCCCTGGCTGCCGTCGGTGCTGGTGGGGGCCGGCGGCCTGTTCGGCCTGGCGCTCACGCTGCTGGGTTGGGTCGTCAACCCCATCGCGCCGGAACGCGCTGCCGTCGCCACCGCCTACCGCAAGCTGGCGGCCATGTTCGCGGCCATCGGCACCTCGCGCATCATGGCTGCGCGGCGCGACATGGAAGCCGCGCTGACCACCGCCTACGACACCGTGCTGGCCGCCCGCCGCCGCGCCGCCGGCCCATCGCCCCGGCTGGCCCGGCTGGCCGCGCAACTGCAAGCCTGTACGCCGCTGTCCGACGCCGCGTTGGCGCTGGCCCGCGCCGGACGGGTGCTGCCGCACGAAGGCGCCCGCGTCATGAACCACCTGGCCGACCGCGTCGAAAACGACGCCCCGCCCGCGCCCGCCGACGACATCGCCACCTTGCGCGGCGCGGGGCTGGATGCCCTGGCCGATGCGCTGGCGCGCGTGCAGCCGCTGCTGGACGGCAGCGGCCCCGCCCAGCCCGACGCCTTTCCGGCCCTGCCGCCCGCGCGCCCGCGTACCCCGTGGCGCGTGCTGGCGCGCACCTACCGGCCGGGTCCGACCACGGTGCGCTACCTGGTGCGGCTGGGGCTATGCCTGGTCGCCGCCGAAGTCGTCGCCCACGCCTTCGCGCTGCCGCGCTCCTACTGGGTGCCGCTGATCGTCGTGGTGGTGTTCAAGCCCAACTTCGGTTCGGTCTTTGCCCGCGCGCTGCAAAGCTGCGCCGGCAGCGTGGTGGGCGTGGCCATCAGCGCCACCGTGCTGGCGCTGGACCGCAGCGGCATCGCCAGCCTGGTCACCGTGGTGGCGCTGGCGGCGCTATTGCCGTGGTCGATCCGCCGCAACTACGGCCTGTTCTCGGCCATCTTGCTGCCCATCCTGATGCTGCTGATCGGCGCCCTGCAGCCGGGCAGCTGGCCCATTGCGCTGGCGCGGCTGGTGGATGTGGCGGTGGCCGCCGGCATCGTGCTGGCGGTGGGCTACCTGCCCTGGATGCGGCTGGAACGCCACAACCTGGACCAGGCCGTGGCCACGGCCATCGATACGCTGGCCGCCTATCTCAACACCGTATTCCAGGCCGATGGCGCCACCCGCCACGACCTGCGCGCGCAAGCCTATGCGCGGCTGTCGGACCTGCGCATCGCGCTGCAACGCGGCCTATCCGAACCGCGCCTGGTCAGCCGCCGGGCTTTGGCGTGGTGGCCGGTGGAAGTGGCGCTGGAACGCGTGGCCAACGCCATCTCGGACACCGCCTGGTCGCTGCCCGCCGACCAGACGCCGCCCACGCCCTCCGAACTGGCGCTACTGGCCGGCGCCTTGCATAACATGGCCGAGGCCGTGGCGCAGGGCGCCCCCGTGGCCGTTGATGTCATCGACGCGCCCGTGCCCGCGCTGCACGAAGCGGCCGCCGCCATCGAGTCCTTGCGCGCCACGCTGGCCGGCCCGGAATTCGCGACCACGCCAGGCAAGCCCGCCCCTTCCTCATCGAACGTCCACCAGGTCTGAACCATGTGTCTCGCCGTCCTGGCCCTGCACGCCGTGCCGGGCATCCCCGTCCTGATCGCCGCCAACCGCGACGAATTCCACGCCCGGCCCACGCTGCCCGCAGCGCAATGGCCGGACGCGCCCCACGTCTATGGCGGCCGCGACGGCCTGGCCGGCGGCACCTGGATGGGCGCGACCGCAGGCGGACGCTATGCCCTGGTCACCAACTTTCGCGAGCCCGGCCGGCAGATCGCCGACGCGCCTTCGCGCGGCGCGCTGGTCGAAGACTTCCTGCGCGGCACCGCCACGCCCGCCGAGTACCTTGCCGCAGTCCATGCCGCCGGCCAGGCCTACAACGGCTTCAACTTGATCGTGGGCGACGCCCGCGGCGCCTGGTACGCCAGCAACCGCGACGGCGCGCCGCGCGCATTGGCGCCCGGCGTCTACGCGCTGTCCAACCACCTGCTGGACACGCCCTGGCCCAAGCTGGCGCGCACCCGGGCGGCCTTCGAACGGGTGCTGCAGCACGATCCCCAGCCCGACCTGCCGGCGCTGTTCGCCGCCCTGGCCGACCGCCAGCCCGCCGACGATGCCGACCTGCCCGCCACCGGCCTGCCGCTGGATCGCGAAAGACTATTGAGCAGCCCGTTCATCATCAGCCCCAACTATGGCACCCGCAGTTCCACCGTGCTGGCGCTGCACGACGGCGGCGCGGCCGAGCTGACCGAAAGGCGCTTCGCCCCCGACGGTTCAGCCAACGGCGAAAGCGCCCTGGCCTTCGCCTGGCGCGACGGCGCGGCAAGCGATATCCTGAAATGAGCCTCGGAAACCATCCACAGGCATCCGTTTGCATCCGCGGCGAACTCGCCGCGCGCAAAACGGTCGAATTTCTGTCGCGTGATCAATCCGCAAGGAGACCCTTATGAACAAGCGCATCGAACGCTGCACCGTGGCCGCCGTGATGGCCCTGGGCAGCCTGGCCGTCGCCGGCATCCTGACCACCGCCCAGGCGGCCCTGCCCGCCGTCAAGCACCAGGGCAGCGTGCAGTACGTCAGCGGCGGCATCGGCCTGGACGAATCCGAAGCCCTCAAGGCCGCCGCCAAGGACTACCCGCTGGCCCTGACTTTCGCCGCCCAGCGCGACGGCAAGGCCGACTACGTGGCCAACGTCGCCGTCAGCATCCAGGACGCTCATGGCAAGCAGGTGCTGAAAGCCGAATCTGAAGGCCCGTACATGCTGGTGAAACTGCCGGCCGGCAGCTACAAGGTGTCCGCCACCTTCAACGGCAAGGCGCAAGATCGTGAAGTGACCGTGCAGAACAGCGGCACGGCGCGCGCCGTGTTCGAATGGAAGTGATGCAGCGCCTCGCGGCTTTCACGGAAACGATGCGGTGGGGCTGCGGCCCTTGAAGGCATGCGCCGCCGCTTCGATTTCGTTGGTCCAGATGCCGCCCGTATAGCCGGCGGGCACGCGGCGCATGTCGTCCGGCGTATCGATGCCGGTTGAAAAGCCTTCGCCGTGATAAGGCCCGATCAGGAACGGGACGCTGCCCACGTCGCGCAGGCGCGCCTGGAAACGCCCCGGCCAGCCCCACAGCCACGGCGCGACATTGATCGGCACCATCACAAGCATGCCGTGGCAGGCCTGCGGTACATGCCCCGACCAGCCCAGCGCCACGTAGCGCAGCAGGCAGGATTTCAGGCCGGACCGGGTCAAGGTCGGCACCTCCGGCGCCAACTGGCGCAGGCGCGCCATGGGCTCGTCGCCGCCATAGGCCATGAAGTCGCGCCGCCGCTCGGGCGTCATGGCATTGAGCACGCGGGCCAGGGCCTCGCCCTCGGCCGGATCACGGCTCTTGATGTTGACCAGGAAACGCTGGCGCGGAAAAGCAGCCAGCACCTCGTCCAGCGTCGGCATCAGCCCCACTCCAAGGCCACGGAACGGAAACGTCTTGCCGCCGTCCGCCGTGTAGCCATAGCCGATATCCAGCGCCTTGAGCTGGGCCATGGAATGGTCACGCGTCACGCCCTGGCCGTCGGTGCGGCAGTCCAGCGTCCAGTCATGGAACACCGCGAACTGGCCATCGGTGGTCGGATGCACGTCGATTTCGACGATGTCGGCGCCGGCCTGGACACTGGCGCGCATCGACGCGATCGTGTTTTCCAGGTAGCCGTGGACGGGCGGCACGATCCGCGTGGCCGTGCAGGTATCGGGCTGCATGCCGGCGGTGTCGTAGCGCTGCGCGATGCCGCGGTGCGCCAGCAGCGTTGGCAGCGCGCCCGGTTCAGGCGTCGTCCAGTCGGCGTTGGCCACATACACCAGCGCCACCGCCACGACGGCCACGCCCGCCGCGATACGCCGCTTGCGCACGCGGCTACACGCCCGAGAACAGAATGGCGATCGTAAAGCCCATGCTGATCGCCCACACCAGCGAACGCAGCGCGCCCCAGCCGGCCAGGTACATCGCCAGATAGCCCAAGCGCACGCCCAGCCAGCACGCCATCAGCGTGGCCACGTGGGCGGGCGGCGCCTGGGTGTACAGCGCGAACAGCACCGCGCCGAAAAAGAACGGCAGCGCTTCGAAGGTATTGATCTGCGCCGCGTTGGCGCGGGCGCGCCAGCCTTCCTGGCGGGCCAGCCAGGCGCGCGGATCGTTGTTGTCGAACTTCTTGCCGCCGGCCTTGGCCACGATCGTCGACACGAACGGCAGGATTGCTGCCGCCAACATCAACCAGGCGATCATTTTCATTGTTGCTCCTTGTGCGGGCAGGCCCGCCGATTCGCGGCCGGCCCTTGCCGCCGCTGCGGCATGGTCGCCTGAAAGCGCGGAAATGAAAAGCCCGGGGCGCTTACACTGGCTGCCGTTTCACCGCAGGAAGATTCATGCCGCTCGCCTCTCCCGGTTCGCTCTTGTTCCTGGCCGCCGCCCTGTTGTGGCTGCCAGCCACCCGCCGTTGGTCGCTGCTGCCGCTGGCCGCGGCCTACGCCTGGGCCTGGACCGAAGGCGCCATCGAGCCGCTGGCCCTGGCCTGGCCCACGCTGCTGTTCATGGCCGCCATGCTGGTCCGCCCGGCCTTACCGCCCGCCCTGCGCGCCGCCGGCCACACCCTGTTCCTGACGCTGGCCGTGCTGCTGTTCCTGCATTGGCTGCCGGGCTTTCGCAACCCGCTGGTCATCCCGCGCGCCGCGCTGACGCCCGACGCCGTGCCCTTCGGCATGTACCTGAACCTGGACAAGCCGCTGGTCGCATTCTGGGTCGTCCTGGCCGCCGCACCCGTCATGGCCGGCGCCAACGCGCGCGCCACGGTCGGCGCTGCGCTGGCCGCCTGCGCCGCCGCCATCGCAGCCTGCCTGGGGCTGGCCTTGTTGCTGGGTGTGGTGGGATGGGCGCCGAAATGGCCGGCGTCCGGCTGGCTTTGGCTGGTCAACAACGCCTTGCTGGTGACCCTGGCCGAAGAAGCGCTGTTCCGCGGCTATGTGCAGCAGCGCCTGGCGCAGTGCTGGCGCGGCCAGCGCTGGGGCGCGACGGCCGCGCTAGCGGTCGCCGCGCTGCTCTTCGGCCTGGCGCACTACGCCGGCGGCTGGCAGTGGATGCTGCTGGCAGGCATTGCCGGCGTCGGCTACGGCGTGGCCTATCGCCATGGCGGCCTGGCCGCCGCCGTGCTGGCCCACCTGGGCCTGAACGCCGCGCACTACGGGCTGTTCACCTACCCGATGCGCGCGGCCCTGCATTGAGACTCAGGCCGCCAGGGCCGGATAGTCGGTATAGCCGGCGGCGCCCGCCGAATAGAACGTCGACGAGTCCGGCGCGTTCAACGGCGCGTTCTTGGCGAAACGCTGCGCCAGATCCGGGTTGGCGATGTACTGCACGCCAAACGCCACCGCATCCACGCGGCCCGCTTCGATGGCCGCTTCGGCCGACTCACGCGTGTAGCCTTCGTTGCCGATGTACACGCCGCCGAACGCTTCGCGCAGTTGCGGGCCGATGCTGTCCGCGCCCTCGTGCTCGCGCACGCACAGGAACGCCAGGCCACGGCGGCGCGCCGCACGCGCCACATAGCTGAACGTCGTCAGCGGATCCGAATCGCCCATCGTGTGCGAATCGCCGCGCGGCGACAGATGCAGGCCGACCCGGCCCGCGCCCCACACGCTCACGCATGCGTCGATCACTTCCAGCATCAGGCGGGCGCGGCCTTCCAGCGAACCGCCGTAGCCGTCCGTGCGGTGATTGGTGCTGTCCTGCAAGAACTGGTCCAGCAGATAGCCATTGGCGCCATGCACTTCCACGCCATCGAAACCCGCTTCCTTGGCCAGCAGCGCGCCGCGGCGGTAGGCCTCGACCACGCCCGGCATTTCATCGGTTTCCAGCGCGCGCGGCACCACATAGCCGCGCTTCGGACGCACCAGGCTCACGTGCCCGTCCGCCGCAATCGCACTCGGCGCCACCGGCAGCTCACCGTTCAGGAACACCGGATCGGAAATCCGGCCCACGTGCCACAGCTGCGCAAAAATACGGCCGCCGGCGGCATGCACCGCGTCCGTCACCTTGCGCCAGCCCTTGACCTGGTCTTGCGACCACAGCCCCGGCGTATCGGCATAGCCCACGCCCTGCGGCGTCACCGAGGTCGCCTCGGTCAGGATCAGCCCGGCGCCGGCGCGCTGGACGTAATACTCGGCCATCAGTTCATTGGGCACCCGACCTTCGCTGGCCCGCTGGCGGGTCAACGGGGCCATGATGATGCGGTTCGGCAGGGTCAGATCGCCCACGCGCAGGGGTTCAAACAACTGGCTCATACAAACAATCCTTGCCCGGGGCTCGGGCGCTGGGTAGCGGCGGCAGGCTACATATCTTGGTTCAATTGCTGCAAAAACGCGGCAATCACGGCTTCATTGCGACGAAAGAACACCCACTGCCCCACCTTCGTGGGCGTAATCAGCCCCGCGCGCTGCAGCACCGCCAGGTGTGAAGACACCGTGGACTGCGACAGCCCGCAGCGCCCATCGATATGGCCCGCGCACACCCCGTTTTCAAAGGTATGCCCCGGCCGTTCCTCGAAGTGCGCTTCCGGCGTCTTCAACCACGCCAGAATCTCGCGGCGCACCGGATTGGCCAACGCCTTGAGAATGGCGTCGGCATCAATCACCGGAGCGGCCGCCGTAGCGGTGGAAGGAAGGGTCGTCATATTCAAATATCGCAATTTATCGAATCTTATATCGAGACATCTCGATATATAGTCATGCCCCTACAGGCCAAGGGGCTATCCACCCCCAAAACCGCCTACTCGCCCTGCACCCGCCCCCGCAACCGCTTCACCTCGCCATGCAGCACCTTGCGCTGCACCCGCCGCCGCTGCGAAGCCCGCGTCGGCTTCGTCGCCCGCCGCGGCTTCTCGACCTTAGCCGCCGCCCTGACCAGATTCACCAGCCGCTCGATCGCCTCGGCCCGATTCTTTTCCTGGCTGCGAAACGACTGCGACTTGATGACGATCACGCCATCTTTCGAAATCCGATGATCACTCAGCCCACACAAGGCATCCTTGATCTCGTCCGGCAACGACGACGCCCGCACATCAAACCGCAGATGCACGGCACTGGAAACCTTATTGACGTTCTGCCCCCCCGCGCCCTGCGCCCGGATCATCGAGAACTCGAGCTCGCGCTCGTCAATATAGAGAGAATCTTGAACATGAAACATAGCGCGAGAGTATATAAGCCTTCCCCACCAAGCCCGCTGGAACACAAGGGCACAACACAATCCAGCCCCAGCCAAGCCCTCCACCATCCCGCAAGCCACAACTCGCCCTCAAGGGCGGGCGCAAGCCCGCCACCGCCCCACCCCACGCCGGAATGGTCACCGCCCCCAACGACAGCACGCCCTACACCAGCGCGCAGCGCACCCTCGCCGACGCAAGACACCGCGTAAGCCGATGAGGCCGCCCGCGCGGCCGAAAGCGGCGGGCCCCGCAAACCTCTAGGCAAGCCCACAACCTGGCAGCGCCCCAATCCTCGAAACCCGTAGCCTGCGGGGCTGGGCCCTGTTGTGGCGAGCAACCTCGATGCGCCCGAGGGAATCTGAAGGAGGGACCGCAGGTCCGGACGAAGATGACGAAGGGGACGTCCGGAGCGAAGGCTCCGGACCGCAATCGTGGGCGCTCGCCACAACAAGGCCCAGCCCCGCGGGCGACCTACGAAGAACCAATCGCAGCAAGCAAAATCAACCACCCACCCAAGAAAACAAGCAAGAACAAATCCCCACCACCAGCAAGCCCAGAATCACCCATCCCCCAGAAAGACTAAAATACCCCGCTTTTGCCCCATTCCAGCCCCCCGCAAGTCCATGACCTACACCGCCAAAGAAATCTTCAAAACCCTGCAAGGCGAAGGCGCCCACGCAGGCCGTGCGGCGGTCTTCTGCCGGTTCGCGGGCTGTAACCTCTGGACCGGCCGCGAAAGCGACCGGGCCAGCGCCGCCTGCAACTTCTGCGACACCGACTTCATCGGCACCGACGGCCACGGCGGCGGCAAATTTGCCACCCCCGACCGGCTCGCCGACGCCATCGCCAACGCCTGGGGCCCGGACACCGCCAACCGCTACGTCGTCTTCACCGGCGGCGAACCGCTGCTGCAATTGGATGCGCCCCTGCTCGACGCCATCCATGCGCGCGGCTTCACCGTCGCCATCGAAACCAACGGCACCGTCAAACCGCCCCCCGGCATCGACTGGATCTGCGTCAGCCCCAAAGGCACCGCCCCCGTCGTCATCGAACGCGGCAACGAACTCAAGCTGGTCTACCCCCAGCCCAACGCCCTGCCGCCCAACTTCGAACACCTCGACTTCCAGCACTTCTTCCTGCAGCCCATGGACGGCCCCGCCCGCGTGGCCAACACCGAACAGGCCGTTCAGTACTGCATGCAGCACCCGCAATGGCGACTCAGCCTGCAGACCCATAAATACATAGGCATTCCATGATTTCCGTGACCCGCAGACTTGAATTCGACGCCGGCCACCGCATTCCCGACCACCGCAGCCAGTGCCGCAACCTGCACGGCCATCGCTACGTGCTTGAAATCACCCTGACCGGCGACATCGTCCAGGCCCCCGGCGAATCCGACAACGGCATGTTGATGGACTTCTCCGAAATCAAGCACATCGCCAAGACCCACATCGTCGACGTCTGGGACCACGCCTTCCTCGTCTACGAAGGCGACACCGCCGTGCGCGGCTTTCTCGATACCCTGCCCGGCCACAAGACCGTCGTGCTGGACCGCATTCCCACCGCCGAGAACCTGGCCGCCATCGTCTTCGACACCCTCGCGCCGCACTATCACGGCCACTACGGCGCCGACCTGCGCCTGACCCGCGTGCGCCTGTACGAAACACCCAACTGCTGGGCCGACTGCAACGGCTGATGCCCGCGTAAGGCAGCGCGCCTGATCCCCGGGCGGCCTATATGGCCGCCCTTTCCATTTCCAGACCGCCCCGGCTTTCCATTCGCGGAAAGCCCGCCCCCTATTCTTCCGATTGGAAAAATCTATGGAGATATTCGCCATTTTCAATTAATAGTAAGCTAATAGATAGGATACAATCGAATTCATGAACCCACCCACCGACTCCCAACTCATGGCTACCACCGCAAACCTGATCGTGCTGTCGCGCGCTTATCGCGGCGCGGCAGACAAGGCGCTGGCCGACTACGGCCTGTCGCAAGCCACGGCCTGGCCCGTCATCCTGACCGGCCGCCTGGGCGACGGCGTGCGCCAGGGCGCGCTGGCCGAAGCCCTGGGCGTCGAAGGCCCGTCGCTGGTGCGCGTGCTGGATCAACTGGTAGCCGCCGGCCTGATGGAACGCCGCGAAGACACCCACGACCGCCGCGCCAAGACCCTGCACCTGACCGAAGCCGGCAACGCCCTGCGCAAACAGGTCGAAGACGTGCTGGTGGAATTGCGCCGCCGCCTGTTCGACGGCGTCAGCGAAGCCGACCTGCAAGCCTGCCTGCGCGTGTTCGACACTTTGAAGAATGCGCTGGGCCGCGGCACGGCCGGTGCGCAAGAGGACCGGCGTCCATGACATTGCCGAACGTCCGCGAGACCATCTTTTCGCTCAAGAGCTATATCAGCGCCATCATGGCGCTGTATCTCTCGTACAGCATCGGCCTGCCCCGCCCGTTCTGGGCCATGACCACCGCCTACATCGTGGCCCAGCCCTGGTCCGGCGCCGTGCGGTCCAAGGCCCTGTACCGCCTCGTCGGCACCTTCTGCGGCTCGGCCATGACCGTCTACATGGTGCCGCGCCTGTCGAATTCGCCCGTTGTCATGACCGCCGCCATGGTGGCCTGGGTCGGCGCCTGCCTGTACCTGTCGGTGCTGGACCGCACGCCGCGTTCGTACCTGTTCATGCTGGCCGGCTACACCGCCGCCATGATCGGCTTTCCCAGCGTGTCCGACCCATCGCTGGTGTTCGACACCGCCCTGGCGCGTGTCGAGGAAATCAGCCTGGGCATCGTCTGCGCCACGCTGATCCACAGCATCGTGCTGCCGCGCGGCCTGGCGCCCGCCCTGACGCTGCAGCTGGACAAGGCCGTGCGCGACGCCAAGCTCTGGATCCACGACACCCTGAGCGGCCAGAATGCCGAACAGAAAGATCGCGACCGCCGCGTGCTGGCCAACGACATCACCCAGTTGCGCCTGTTGTCCACCCACGTGCCGTTCGACACCAGCAACTTGCGCTGGACGGCCGGCGCGGTGCGCGCCATGCAGGACCAGATTTCCGCGCTGACGCCCGCCGTATCCGCCGTCGAAGACCGCATGCGGGCCTTGCAGGCCAACGACCAGCCGCTGCCCGAACCCGTCTCGCAAGTGCTGGCCGACATCTCGGAATGGATCAATGCCGGCGCCAAGGCCACCCACGAAACCGCCGTGCAACTGCGCGCCGCGGTCACCCAGCTGACGCCCGACATCGACAGCCGTTCAAGCTGGCGCGATGCGCTGCTGGCCAGCCTGATGGCGCGGCTGCGCGAACTGATCGACACCTACGACGCCTGCCTGGCGCTGCGCCGGGAAATCCGCGCCGGACTGGCCGGCGCCCCGCTGCGCGCGCCCCGCGCCGAACGCGCCGCCAACAACAACAGCACGCTGCACCGCGACCACGGCATGGCGCTGCTGTCGGCCCTGGCGGCGGGCGTGGCCATTTCGGTCGTCTGCGCCTTCTGGATCGGCACGGCCTGGAGCAACGGCGCCACCGCCGCCATGATGGCCGCCATCTTCAGCTGCTTTTTCGCCTCGCAGGACAACCCCGTGCCCGGCATCATGCAGTTCCTGGTCTACACGGTGTATTCCATTCCGCTGTCGGCGCTGTACCTGCTGGGCATCATGCCCGCCATCCATTCGTTCGAGATGCTGGCGCTGGCGATGCTGCCCACCGCTTTCGTGCTGGGCGTCTTCATCGCGCGGCCCGCGTCCACCGGCAAGGCCATGGCCGTGCTGTTCGGGTTTCTGGGCACCATGGCGCTGCAGGACACCCACACCGCCGACCTGGTGTCGTTCATCGACACGCAGGTGGCGCAGTGCATGGGCGTGGGCGCGGCCGCCATCATCGCCGCCATCTTCCGCACCGTCAGCGCCGACTGGAGCGCCCGCCGCATCCAGGCCGCCAACTGGAAAGAACTGGCCGTGCTGGCAAGTTCGCCGCGCGCCCCGGCGCGCCACACCTACGCCGCCCGCATGCTGGACCGCATCGGCCTGCTGCAGCCGCGCCTGGCCATGGCCAAGCGGCCCGACGACCTGGTGGCCGCCGACGCGCTGAAAGACCTGCGCGTGGGCCGCGACATCACCGAATTGCAGCACGCCCGCCGCCACCTGCCCATGGCCGACGCCACCATCGCCCCGGTGCTGGCCAGCCTGGCGCAGTTCTTCCGCGCCCGCTCGTCGTGGCGCGCCGGTGAAAAGACGCCGGACATGCTGGCGCAGATCGACCGCGCGCTGGCCAGCGTCTCGGCCACGCCGGCCGGCACCGCCGCCCGCGACCGCGCCGTGGTGGCCCTGGTGGGCCTGCGCCGCGCGTTCTTCCCGGACGCGGCCGACTATCAACCCGCCCATCCCACGCTGGAAACCCCATGATCGGCGAATTCAACCTCTACGGCATTTACTTCCCCTGGCTGCTGGTGCTGGGCGTGGTCACCCTGGGCGTGGCCTGGGCCGTGCGCCGCGTGCTGGCGCGCGCCGGGCTGTACCGCCTGGTGTGGCACCCCGCGCTGTTCGACCTGGCGCTGTTCGTGGTGCTGCTGTACGGCGTATCCCTCATTTCCCCTTATTTTCTGCAGAGATAGGTATGAAACTCCCCAATGCCCTGCGCCCCGCCGCCATCGGCAAATTCGCGCTGACCGCCGCCGTCGTGGTGGCCGCCGTGGCCGCCGGATGGCAGCTCTGGGTGCACTATGAAGTCGAACCCTGGACCCGCGACGGCCGCGTCAAGGCCTACGTGGTGCAGGTGGCGCCGGACGTGTCCGGCCTGGTCACCGCCGTGCCCGTGCACGACAACCAGGACGTCAAGGCCGGCGACCTGCTGTTCGAGATCGACCGCGCCCGCTTCCAGCTGGCCTTCGACCAGGCGCAGGCGTCCGTGCACTCGCAACAGGTGGCGCGCGAACAAGCCATGCGCGACGCCAAGCGCAACCGCTCGCTGGGCCAACTGGTGGCCGCCGAAGCGCTGGAACAAAGCCAGACCAAGCTGCAGCAGACCGAGGCCGCACTGGCCCAGGCCGAAGTGCAGTTGAACACCGCGCGCCTGAACCTGGAACGCAGCCGCGTGCTGGCCGTGACCGACGGACGCATCACCAACCTGGACCTGCGCGCAGGGTCGTACGCCACCGCCGGCCGCGGCGTGATGGCGCTGGTCGATTCCAGCTCGTTCTACGTCGAAGGCTACTTCGAGGAAACCAAGCTGCCCGGCATCCACGAAGGCGACCCCGTGACCGTCACGCTGATGGGCGACAGCCGCCAGATCCGCGGCCACGTCGAAAGCATTGCCCTGGGCATCGCCGACCGCGACCGCAGCACCAGCGCCAACCTGCTGCCCAACGTCAACCCGACCTTCAACTGGGTGCGGCTGGCGCAGCGCATTCCGGTACGCGTGAAGATCGACGACGTGCCCGAGGGCGTGCGCCTGGTCGCCGGCCAGACCGCCACCGTGGCCGTGGGCGACGCCGCCGCGCCGCGCCAGGCCGAGCCCGCGGCCAAGCAGCCGTCCTGATCCCCGCGCCACTTTCTTCAACCCTTTCAACCTGTCGACAACGCCAAGCCGTAACTGCCATGAACACCAAATTCTTCCTGCCGCTGATGCTGGCCGCCGCGCTGGCCGGGTGCACCACCGTGGGCCCTGATTACCAGGTGCCCGCCGGGTCGGTCGCCACGCGGCAAAGCGCCCAGGTGCCGTTCGCCGAAGCGCAGGAAGGCGTGTTCCAACAGAACGAGGTGCCCGGCCACTGGTGGCGCCTGTACAACGACCCGACGCTGGACGGGCTGGTCGAACAGGCGTTGGCGGCCAACACCGATCTGCGCGTGGCCAGCGCCAACCTCGAACGCGCCCAGGCCGCCCTGCGCGAAACCCAGGCGCAGCAGCAGCCCAGCCTGGGCGTGAATGCCTCGCCCACCTTCGGCCACGTGTCCGGCATCCAGGAACTGGCGCCCGGCATCGATCCGCCCAACCGCTGGTCGTATTCGGCCGGCGCCAGCATGTCGTACCAGCTGGACCTGTTTGGCCAGATCCGCCGCGCCGTCGAAGCGTCCAGCGCCGACGCCGAATCGGCGCAGGCCGCCTACGACGCCACCCGCGTCACCGTGGCCGCCGAAACCGCGCGGGCCTACGCCAACCTGTGCGCGGCCGGCATGCAGCTGGCTTCGGCGCAGCATTCCGTGAAGGTGCAGCAGGAATCCCTGGACGCCGTGTCGCGCCTGCAACGCGCCGGCCGCGGTACCGCGCTGGACGTCACCCGCGCGCGCAGCCAGCTCGAACAGCTGCAAGCCAACCTGCCGCCCTTCCAGGCCCAGCAGCGCACCGCGCTGTACCGGCTGGCAGCCCTGACCGGCAAGACGCCGGCCGAGATTCCCGCGTCGCTGCTGCAATGCGCCGCCGCGCCCAAACTGGCGCAGACCATTCCCGTGGGCGATGGCGCGCAATTGCTGCGCCGCCGCCCCGACATTCGCCAGGCCGAACGCAGCCTGGCCGCCGCCACCGCGCGCATCGGCGTGGCCACGGCCGACCTGTACCCCAAGATCACGCTGGGCCTGTCCGGCGCCTCGGGCGGCCCCGCCGCCATGTTCGGCGACCGCGGCACCTTCAGCTGGAGCGTGGGTCCGCTGATTTCCTGGACGCTGCCCAACACCGGCGCGGTGCAGGCCCGCATTGCCGAAGCCGAAGCCAATACCCGCGCCGCCGTCGCGCGCTTTGACGCGTCGGTGCTCAACGCCCTGCGCGAAACCGAAAGCGCGCTGGTGGTCTATGCGCGCCAGCTGGACCGCGACGCCTCGTTGCAGGCCGCGCGCGACCAGGCCGCCGTGGCCGCCTCGCAGGCGCGCCAGCTGTTCCAGTACGGCAAGACCGACTACCTGACCGTGCTGGATGCCGAACGCACGCTGGCCACCAACGAAAGCGCGCTGGCCGCCAGCCAGGCCGAACTCAGCAACGACCAGATCGCCGTATTCCTGGCGCTGGGCGGCGGCTGGGAAAAGTAAGCGTCGCTGCGGGCGGGCCGCTCGGCCCGCCTGTTCCTTGCCCGTTCGGGCTTTCTTCCAGAAATTGATTTCCATAATATGGAGACATCATTGCTCCAGGGAAACGCACGCTCGTAGAATCGCCTGCAGAACATCATTGATATCTGCACGGAGACAACCCAGCCCTTTGGCGCCGTATCTGCGCCGCCAGAGTGTCGGGATAAAAATCCATAATATGGAATACGAGACTGACACCCGGGAAGCCCGCGTCCTGGACAGCATCACCAAGCTGGCGCCCGAGGACGCCGGCCGCGTGGTGATCGCCGGTTCGCACGGCGGCCGCTACGCCGCGTATTGCGCGGCTCGCGGCCGGGTCCGCGCGGTGGTGCTGAACGATGCGGGCGTGGGCTGGGAACAAGCCGGCATTGCTGGCCTGCACGACCTGCAGCAATGGGGCGTGGCCGCCGCCACGGCCGACTACCGCAGCTGCCGCATCGGCGACGGCGCCGACATGGCGCGCCACGGCATCATCAGTCACGTCAACGACCTGGCCTATGCGCTGGGCTGCCGGCCCGGCATGGCGGTCGCAACGGCGGCTGCCCGGCTGGCCCACGCCGACCTGGCCCCCACCCACCCCGCGCCGCAAAAAGAAGCGCGCCGCATCCTGGCCACCGGCGCCGATGGCGCAGCGCGCGTCATCGGCGCCGATTCGGTCTCGCTGCTGGGCCCCGCGGACGACGGCCTGATCGCCGTCACCGCCTCGCATGGCGAACGGCTGGCGGGCCTGGCCACCGACGGCGTGCGCGCCGAACCGCGGCTGGTGACTTTCAACGATGCCGGCATCGGCAAGGACAGCGCCGGCATCGGCCGCCTGCCCTTGCTGCAGCAGCGCGGCATTGCGGCGCTGACGGTATCGGCCCACAGCGCCCGCATCGGCGATGCCCGTTCGTGCTTTGAAGACGGCGTGGTGTCGTCGGCCAACGCCCGCGCCCGCGACCTGGGCTGCCGCCCCGGCATGGCCCTGAAAGCCTTTATCGACGCCCTGCTGACAGGGCGCGCAATCCACTAGGGAGCAACCTCCGCATGTCGGAAAAACTGGAAATCACGGGCGGCGAAGCCATCGCCCGCATGTTCGCGGCGCATGACGTCGGCCTGATGTTCGGCATGGGCGGCTTTCAGCTGCTGCCGTTCTACGACGCGGTGCGGCGCCTGAAGCTGAACCACAACCTGATCAACGACGAACGCTGCGCGGTGTTCGCGGCTGACGCCTACACCAAGGTCAGCGGCCGGCCCGCCGTGTGCGACGCCACGTTGGGGCCGGGCGCGACCAACCTGGTCACCGGGCTGGCCGAGGCCTACAACGCCGGCACCGCCATGGTGGCGCTGGTGGGCGATTCGCACCGCATGCATTCCTGGAAGAACATGACCCAGGAAGCGCGCCAGCTGGAAGTGCTGCGGCCGGTGGTGAAAGACGTGCTGCGGGTCGAGAAGATCGAACGCCTCCCCGAGCTGGTGCGGCGCGCCTTCGCCGTGGCCACCAGCGGCCGCCCCGGCCCGGTGGTGCTGGACGTGCCCGAAGACATCGCCCATGAAGTCCACGCCTTCGACGCCGCCGCCTTCCATGCCGTGGATACCTATCGCCGCGCGCCCGCGCTGCGCTGCCGGCCCGATGCCGACGGCCTGGCGCAGGCCGCCGCCATGCTGGCCGGCGCCGCCCGCCCCCTGATGCTGTGCGGCGGCGGCGTGCACATCAGCGATGCCGCGCAGGCTGTGCAGGACTTCGCCCGGCGCTACAACATTCCCGTGGCCCACACCATGAGCGGCAAGGGCGCCATCGCCTGCAGCGACCCGTTGAACGCAGGCCTGTTCGGCCGCTACAGCCGCATCGCCAACGAGCTGATATCCAAGTCCGACTGCCTGTTCGTGGTGGGCTGCAAGCTGGGCGAAGTGGCCACGCGCCGCTACGACCTGCTGTCCACGGGCGCCCCCATCATCCACCTGGACATCGTGGCCGAGGAATTCGACCGCACCACCACGCCCGCGCTGCGGCTGTGGGGCGACGTGCGCGCCACGCTGGCCGACCTGGACCAGCACCTGGCCGCGCAGCCCGATGCCGGCGCCACGCGCCGCCAGGGCTACGCCGACGAAGTGGGCCAGGCCATGCACACCTGGCGCGAATCCGTGCAGGGCAAGCTGACATCCGCCGACCGGCCCATCGGCATGGCCCGGCTGATGCACGAGATCAACGCCAGCCTGCCCGAAGACGGCGTGCTGGTGGCCGACGGCGGCTTTGCCGCGCACTGGGGCGGCCTGCTGTTCGATACCAAACGCGCGGGCCGCGGCTTCGTACCCGACCGCGGTTTTGCGTCCATCGGCTACGGCATTCCCGGCGCCATCGGCGCGGCGGCCGCGGCCCCGGGCCGGCAGGTGGTCAGCCTGACGGGCGACGGCGGCTGCAATATGTCGTTGGGCGAACTGGAAACGGCCGTGCGCATGGGCCTGGCGTTCACGCTGGTGGTGGTCAACAACGCCGCGTCGGGCTATATCAAGGCGCTGCAGCACCTGATGTACGGCAGCGGCAGCTACCAGTCGTCGGACCTGGCGGAAACCAACTACGCCAACGTGGCGCGCGCGCTGGGCTGCAACGGCATCCGGGTGGAGGACCCGGCCGAGATACCCGCCGCGCTGGCCGCCGCCTACGCCTGCCGCGATCGGCCGACGGTGCTGGATGTAGTGGTCACGCGCGACCCCGCGCACATGCTGCCGGGCGTGGACAGCCGCGCGGCCAAGATCAAGCCGGGCGACCGCATCGCCTGAGCCATTAAAAAAACATCATCCCAAGCGAGGAGACAAACCATGAAAATCCGCAACTGGCTGACCCTGGGCGCCGCCGCCCTGGCCGCTGCCCTGGCAGGCCCTGCTGCTGCCCAAGGCAATGCGGCAAGCAACGCCGGCAACTACCCCGACCGCCCGATCCGCCTGATCGTGCCCTTCCCGCCGGGCGGCACGTCGGACGTGGTGGGCCGCATCTTTGCCGAAGCGCTGGGCAAGCAGATCGGCCAGCCCGTGGTGGTGGAAAACCGTGGCGGCGCGGGCGGCACGGTGGGCTCGCGCGCCGTGGCCAGCGCCACGCCGGACGGCTACACCCTGCTGCTGGGCACGTCCAGCACCAACGGCACCAATTCGGCGGTGTACAAGAACCTGCCCTACGATGCCGTCAAGGACTTCACCCCGGTCACGCAGATCATTCGCGTGCCGGGCGTGATCGTGGTTAACAAGAACTTCCCGGCCAAGGACTACGCCGCGTTCTTCGCGTTGATCAAGGGCGCACCGGGCAAGTATTCCTACGCCTCGTCGGGCAACGGCGGCGCCACCCACATGGCGATGGAATACTACAAATCGCTGTCGGGGCTGGACATGATGCATGTGCCGTATCGCGGCACCGGCCCGGCGCTGAACGACGTCATCGCCGGCCAGGTGCCCATCCTGTGGGACACGGCGGCCTCGTCCATGGCGCACATCCAGTCCGGCAGCCTGCGCGCCATCGTGGTGGCCGCCAAGAAGCGGCTGCCGCAACTGCCCGGCGTGCCCACGTTTGCCGAGGTCGGCCTGCCCGACTACGACGCCGAAATGTGGAACGGCCTGTTGGCCCCCGCCGGCCTGCCCGCCCCCATCCTGGCCAAGCTGAGCGAGGCCTCGCGCCGCGCCCTGGCCGACCCGGACGTGCAGGCCAAGTACGCCGGCGTGGGCGCCTACGTGGTGGCCGACCAGCCCCAGGCCTTCGCCGCGATGATCAAGGAAGACGTGGCCAAGTGGAAGAAGGTGGCCGACTTCGCCCATATCTCGGCGGACTGACATGGGCCAGGCAGAGAGGGGGCAATCCCACGAGGGCCGGTCGAACCCGGGGCTGCGTGGCTCGGATCAATCGGATTCGGTCCGGCCCGGCGCGGGCCGGCGCATGCAGGGCAAGACGGCCCTGGTGTTCGGCGCCGGCTCGTCCGGGCCGGGCTGGAGCAACGGCCGCGCCGCCGCGGCCCTGTATGCCCGCGAAGGCGCGCACGTGTTCGCGGTGGACCTGCGGCCCGAATCGGCCGAGGAAACCCGCCAGATCATCCTGGACGAAGGCGGACGCTGCACCGCGCTGGCGGCCGACGTCACCGACAGCGGCCAGATCCTGGCGGTGGTGCAGGCCATGCGCGAGCAGGCCGGCCGCATCGACGTGCTGCACAACAACGTCGGCATCACCGAAATGGGCGACCCCATCGAGGCTAGCGAAGCAAGCTGGCACCGCGTCATCGACACCAACCTGACCGGCGTGTTCCTGACCTGCAAGCACGTGCTGCCGGTCATGCTGGCCCAGGGCGGCGGCAGCATCGTCAACATCTCGTCGCTGGCGTCGATCCAGGTCAACACCTATCCCTACACCTCGTACTACGCCGCCAAGGCCGGCCTGAACCACCTGACCCGGGCGCTGGCGGTGCGCTATGCGCCCGACAACATCCGCGTCAACGCGGTGCTGCCGGGCGTGATGGACACGCCGCTGATCTACGCGCAGATCGCGGGCCAGTTCGAAGACGTCGAGGAAATGCGCCGCCGACGCAACGCGGCCAGCCCGATGGGCCGCATGGGCGACGCCTGGGACGTGGCCCATGCCGCGCTGTTCCTGGCCAGCGACGAAGCCCGCTACATCACCGGGGTATGCCTGCCGGTGGACGGCGGCAAGTCCTGCGCGGGGCGGTAGCGGCCGGTTTGCCGCCTTGCGTGGCGGGGCCGGTTTTCCGCATTGCGCGGCGAGGCCGGCCAGGCCTGGTCAGCGATGCCGGTCAGGCGCTTGCCGGGCCTGTCAGGCCCGTGGCGCCAGTTCCGCGGCCAATTCCGTGGCAGCGCGCTGCAGCGATGCCACCACTTCCTGCAAGCGCGCACCCGACAGGCGCGAGCGGATCGCCGCCACGCTCAACGCGGCCACCACGTGCTGCGCGCGGTCGAACACCGGCACGCCCACGCCCAGCATATCGGGGATGATGCGGCCCGGGTTCAGCGCATAACCGTGCTTGCGCGCCGCGGCGATGTCCTCGCGCAGCATGGCGGTGGACGGCAGGTCGGGCGCGGCCGACGCGTCATAGCGCGCCAGCACCCGTTCGATGTCGTCATTGGGCAGGAACGCCAGCAGCGCCAGGCTGCCCGCCCCCACGCCCAGCGGGCGGCGGTGGCCCACTTCCAGCGTCAGGATCTTGATGGGGAAATCGCCCGTCTTGCGGTCGACGCACACGGCCTCGTGGCCCGAGCGCACCGACAGGAAACTGGTATCGCCGGTGGACTGGGCCAGGCGCAGCACCGCCGATTCGGCGATGGCCTTGATGCCATGGCGGCTTTCGGCCGCCAGCCCCAGAATGTAAGACTCGCGCCCCAGGCTGTAGGTCTTGAGCTTGGGGTTCAGCGACAGGAAGCCTTCCTGCAGCAGCGCCGCCAGCATGCGGTGCGCGGTGGGCGGGGTCAGGCCCAGTTCGCGCACCACGTCGGTCAGGCCCACGCCGCGCGCGGGCGCCGCGCCCACGTATTTCAGGATGCGCAGCACCCGGAAGATGCTTTGCGCGCCGCCAACGGGGTCCGTCTCGCGCGCGGCGGCAGATTTCGCGGGGCTCATCGGACAGCCCTCGTCCGGCAAGACGTTCGGGCGCGCGGGTTCAATGCAGCGTGGCGCCGTCGGGCGGCGTCTGGTTCAGGCCCAGCGCCGCTTCCCAGCTGCGCAGCGGCACGCAGGTCTGCAAGCGCACGATGGCGCGCTGGATCAGGGCCGGGTGCAGCTCGTGGCCCACGTGCGTGGCGATGTCGATGGTGGCGTCGCCGTGCAGTTCGTCCAGCCGCGCCTGCGCGGCCTGAATGTGCGACACGTGCATCACGGGGTCGTCGGCGCCATGCAGCAGGTGCAAGGTGGTGTATTGCGGCGCGGCCTTGGGCAACTGCGCATAACGGCCCGAAAAGGCGATCACGCGTCCGGCCATGCCGTCGTGTGCCTGCACCAGTTCAAGCGCCATGATGGCGCCCTGCGAAAAGCCGGCCAGCGCGGTGTCGGACTGCAGCAGGCCAAAGCGGGCCTGGGCCTGGCGCACATAGGCTTCCAGCGGCGGCATGGCCTGGGCCACGCGTTCGGGGCGGTTTTCTTCGGATACGCCGCGCACCGAGAACCACTGGCGGCCCGTGCCGCCGCCGTCAAAGGGCTCGAAGCCTTCGGGAATCAGCACCGCCGCCGCGGGAAACGCGGCGCGCACGGCCTCGGCCAGCGGCAACAGGTTGTCGGGCGAACCGCCCACGCCGTGCAGCAGGATGAACAGCTGGCGCACGTCGGTGCCGGGCTCGGGCAGGAATTCAAGCGAGCGGGAAATCGGGGAAAAAGCAGCCATGTAACGGCTCCGCAAAGGCACTGGATAGGCCCATTGTAAAATGCGCGCCACACGCATTTCGACGCATTCCATGAAAACACCGACGACAGACTCGGGAAATCCTCCGGCCGGCCAAAACCAGTTGCACCGCGTGCTCAAGGCACGCCACCTGACCATGATAGCCCTGGGCGGCGCCATCGGCACCGGCCTGTTCATTGCCTCCGGCGCAGCCATCGCGCAGGCGGGCCCCGGCGGCGCGCTGATGGTCTACCTGCTGATCGGGGTGATGGTCTATTTCATCATGACCAGCCTGGGCGAGCTGGCCACCTTCATGCCCGTATCGGGCTCGTTCTGCACCTATGCGTCCCGCTATGTGGACGGCGGCTTCGGCTTCGCGCTGGGCTGGAACTTCTGGCTGAGTTGGGCCACGGTGGTGGCGGTGGACGTGGTGGCCGCCCAACTGGTCATGGCGTACTGGTTTCCCGACACGCCAGGATGGATCTGGAGCATCCTGTTCCTGTCCCTGACCTTCGGGCTGAACGCCTTTTCGGCGCGCAGCTTCGGCGAGGCCGAATACTGGTTCGCCATCATCAAGGTCGTGGCCGTGCTGTGCTTCATCGTGCTGGGCGTGGCCATGCTGGCCGGCATCATCCACAGCGACGCGCCGGTGGGCATGCGCAACTGGGCGGTGGGCGACGCGCCCTTCGTGGGCAACGCCGCCACCTGGGTGGGCGTGGCCATGGTGGTGGCCTATTCGTTCCAGGGCACCGAGCTGGTGGCGGTGGCGGCCGGCGAATCCGAAAACCCGCGCCGCAACGTGCCGCGCGCCATCAACCACGTGTTCTGGCGCATCCTGCTGTTCTACGTGCTGGCCATCCTGATCATCGGCCTGCTCATTCCCTATACCGACCCGCAACTGCTGCGCAACGAGGTCGAGGACGTGGCCGTCAGCCCGTTCACGCTGGTGTTCCAGCACGCCGGGCTGCTGTCGGCGGCCACCGTGATGAACGCGGTGATCCTGACGTCGGTGCTGTCGGCAGGCAATTCCGGCATGTACGCCGCCACGCGCATGCTGTTCAACATGGCCGTCGAAGGCCAGGCCCCGGCGATCTTCAAGCGCCTGACGCGCAGCGGCGTGCCGCTGTACGCGCTGCTGGCCACCACCGCGCTTGCCTGCCTGTGCATGTTCAGCGTGGTCTACAGCCCCAAGGCGGTCTACATCTGGCTGCTCAATTTCGCGGGCATGACCGAATTCATCGTCTGGCTGAGCATCGCGGTCAGCCATTACCGCTTCCGCCAGGGCTACATCAAGCACGGCTACGACACGGCCAACCTGCCCTACAAGGCCGGCCTGTTTCCGTTCGGCCCGCTGTTGGCCTTCGTGCTGTGCCTGTTGGTCACGCTGGGCCAGAACTACCAGGCCTTTCTGGACGAGCGCATCGACTGGATCGGCGTGGCCTCGACCTACCTGGCGATTCCGTTGTTCCTGGCCTTCTGGATCGGCCACCGGCTGATACGCAAGTCGCACTGGATCCGCTACGAGGACATGCAGTTCTACGGCCTGGAAGCCGATCGCGCGGCGGGGATTGGGCAGGATGAACCGGCGGTGGCGGTGCGTTCCTGAGATCAGCGGTTCTCGCGGGGCTGACCCGTGCCGAGATTATCCGCCCAGGCTTGCACGGCCTGGTGATCGACAACGCGGCCACCCTCAACGTCGGTTAACGCTTCCTGGGTCTGCCAGTCACGCTTTTCGTCCTGGGCGGCCCGGACCGAAAGTGCTTGCGTCATGATGCCGCCGTGCAAGCATTGAAGTTGTGATGCCATCTGATCTACCTGGTTAGCCAACGGGAGGCGCAGCCAGCACGCCCTGCCCCGAAAAAGTTGCCTGTGCCAAATCGCACGGCCTGCCCCTGACTGGGGTTATCAGGGCCAGTAACGATACCCCTGGACCCGTCTCAAATGCACCACATCGGTGCATTTTTCGGACACTTTCCGCTACTTGCCGCTGGGGTAAAATACTGTATATTCATACAGCAATACCTACCCCAAACCCCAGGAAAACCGGGTCGTCCGCCCGCCATGCCGTCCCCAGAACACATCCACCCCGCCGTGTGGCGCGCTACCCAGCTTGCCCGGGGCGCCGCCCGCAGCCTGCCCACCGGCCATGCCGCCCTGTCGGCCGAGCTGCCCGATGGCGGCTGGCCGCTGGGTTCGCTGATCGAACTGCTTACCCCGCAACCCGGCATCGGCGAAATCCGCCTGCTGCGTCCCGCCCTTGCGCAACTGGAAACCCGCCGCGCCATTGCGCTGGTGCAGCCGCCGCACGCCCCGCATATCGCCAGCTGGATGAGCTGGCGGCTCGATCCCCGGCAACTGCTGTGGGTGGCCCCCGAAAAACCCCTGGATGCCCTCTGGGCCGCCGAACAGATCCTTAAAAACGGCAGTTGCGGCGCGCTGCTGTGCTGGCTGCCCCACGTGCGCCCCGAATCCCTGCGCCGCCTGCACCTGGCCGCCCAGGCCAGCGACCTGCTCTTTGTCGCCCTGCGCCCGGCCAGCGCGGCGCAAAACGCCACCCCCGCCCCCTTGCGCCTGGCGCTTGCGCCCGCCGCGGGCGGGTTGTCCGTCCATATTCTCAAGCGCCGGGGGCCGGTCTGCGACACCCCGCTGTACGTAGGCCTCGAGCCCGGCGCCCTTACGCCTTCCCGCCATGCGCCTCTGGATCGCCGCCTACCTGCGCTGCCTGCCGCTGGACGCCCTGCGCCCGCACTGGCCGCATGAAGACCAGGCCTACGCGGTCCTCGACCAGGAACGCGTGGCCGCCCTCACCCCCGCCGCCCATCGGGCCGGGGTGCGCCCCGGCATGCGCCGCGGCGGCGCGGCGGCCATCGCCCCCGGCGTCGAACTGCTGACGCGCGAGCCCCTGGCCGAAGCCGACACCCTGCAAGGCGCGGCCCTGGCGCTGCTGCAATACACCCCCGAAGTCGCCCTGGCCGGCGAAGACACCATCCTGCTCAATGTAGGCGCCAGCCTGCAATTCTTTCGCGGGCCGCGGGCCCTGCACCGGCGCGTGGCCGCCACGCTGGGCGCGCTGGACCTGCGCGTGTCGCTGGGCATGGCGCCCACGGCGGCCGGCGCCTGGCTGCTGGCGCACCGCCCGGGCCGCGCCCGGTTGCGCCGCACCCTGGCGCTGCCCACGTTGGCGCGCCGCCTGGACGCCCTGCCCGTGGCCCTGTTGCCGCAGGCGCAGCCGCGCCTGGACTGGCTGCACGACATCGGCTGCCACACGCTGGCCGACCTGCGCGCGCTGCCCCGCGCCGGCCTGCAACGGCGCAGCGCCCCCGACCTGCTGCAGGCCCTGGATGCCGCCTACGGCCAGTCGCCCGAACTGCACCGCTGGATCGAACCGCCGCCCAGCTTCTCGCGCCGCATCGAACTCATGGACTACGTCGAGCACACCGACGCGGTGCTGGCCGTGGCGCGGCGTTTGGCCGAACAGCTGGGCGGCTGGCTGGCCGCGCGGCAACTGGCGGTGCGGCGCGTGGTGCTGCGGCTGGACCACGAACGCGGCCGCCACGCCCGCCCGCCCACCGAACTCGAACTGGCCCTGGCCCAGCCCGTCTGGCAGGCGCCCCAGATTCTCAACCTGCTGCGCGAAAAGCTTGGCCGCCTGACGCTCGAAGCCCCGGTCATCGCGGTGGCGCTGCTGGCCCCCGACACGGTCGACCAGCCGGCCGCCAGCACCACCCTCTTTCCCGAACCTGGCGGCACTGCGGCCGACCACGCCCGGCTGCTCGACCTGCTGGCCGCGCGGCTGGGGCGCGACCAGGTGCGCCGCCCCTGTCCCACGCCCGACCACCGCCCCGAAGCCGCCAATTCCTGGGGCGATGCGCTGGATGCCCCGCAACGCGCCGAGCCCCTGCCCGCCACGCTCGACCGCCCCTTCTGGCTGCTGGATCCGCCGCAGCCCCTGAAGCTGTCCGGCCACCGCCCGCAATACGCCGGCCAGGCCCTGCGGTTGATGCGCGGCCCCGAACGCATCGAAAGCGGCTGGTGGGACCCGGCCCTGACCGTGCGCGACTACTTCGTGGCCGAAGACGACGCCCGCGCGCGCTACTGGATCTACCGCGAACGCGACGACGAACACGCCCGCTGGTTCCTGCACGGCCTGTACGCCTGACGGCGCCCTTCTGCCCCGCGATCCGCCATGCAACCGTTCGACGATTCCCCTGATGCCCCCGATCCGCTGATCGGGCTGCCCGGCTATGCCGAACTGCAGTGCCAGTCCAACTTCTCGTTCCTGCAAGGCGCCTCGCACCCCGAAGAACTCGCCGCCCGCGCCGCCGAACTCGGCTACGCGGCCCTGGCCATCACCGACGAATGCAGCCTGGCCGGCGTGGTGCGGGCCCACATGGAAGCCAAGACCCAGAAGCTGCCGCTCATCATCGGCGCCACCTTCCGGCTGCGCGCCGGCCCCGACGCCGCGCCGCTGGACCTGACCCTGCTGGCGCAGACCCGCGAGGGCTACGGCAACCTGTCCGAACTCATCACCCTGGCGCGCACCCGCGCCCCCAAGGGCGAATACCGCCTGGCGCCCGAAGACTTCACCGCCCCGCCGCCCGGCTATGCGCACCTGCGCCACTTGCCCGAATGCCTGGCCATCCTGTCGCCCACCTACGGCGACGACCCCGACCGCATGGCCCAGCAGGCGCGCTGGCTGGCCGCCACCTTCGAACGCCGCGCCTGGGTCGGCCTGACCTTGCTGTACCGCTCGCGCGATGACCTGCATCGCGCCGCCGTCGAACAGGCCGCGCAAGCCGCCGACCTGCCCTTGGTGGCCCTGGGCCAGGTGCAGATGCACGTGCGTTCGCGCAAGCCCCTGCACGACACCCTGACCGGCATTCGCACGCATCAGTCCGTGGCACAGTGCGGCTACGCGCTGGCCGGCAATGCCGAACAGCACCTGCGCAGCCGCATGCGGCTGGCCAACCTGTATCCGCCCGACGCCCTGGCCCAGACCCTGGTGGTGGCGCGCCGCTGCGCGTTTTCGCTGGACGAACTGCGCTACGAATACCCCGACGAAATCGTCCCGCGCGGCCACACGCCCGCCACCTTCCTGCGCCAGGAAACCCTGGCCGGCGCCGCGCGGCGTTTTCCGGCCGGGGTGCCGGCCAACGTCTCCGAGCAGATCGAAAAAGAACTGGCCCTGATCGCCGACCTGCACTACGAAGCCTATTTCCTGACCGTCTACGACATCGTGCTGTTCGCCCGCAAGGCCGGCATCCTGTGCCAGGGCCGCGGGTCGGCCGCCAACTCGGCCGTCTGCTATTGCCTGGGCATCACCGAAGTCGACCCGCAGCGCGGCAACAACCTGTTCGAACGCTTCATCAGCAAAGAACGCAACGAGCCGCCCGACATCGACGTCGACTTCGAACACCAGCGCCGCGAAGAAGTCATCCAGTACATCTACGAAAAATACGGCCGCCAGCGCGCCGCCCTGACCGCCGTGGTGATTTCCTACCGGCCGCGCAGCGTGCTGCGCGACACCGGCCGTGCGCTGGGCGTCGACCTGGGCGTGATCGACGCCGTGGCCCGCGCCCACCAGTGGTGGGACGGCAAGAAGGAAATGCTGCGCACCCTGGGCGCCTGCGGGCTGGACCCCGAATCCCAGGTGGCGCGCCAGTGGGCCGCGCTGGCCCAGACCCTGATGGGTTTTCCGCGCCACCTGTCGCAGCACCCGGGCGGCTTTGTGATTTCGCGCGGCAAGCTGTCGCGGCTGGTGCCCATCGAAAACGCCGCCATGGCCGACCGCAGCGTCGTGCAATGGGACAAAGACGACCTGGACGCGCTCAAGCTGCTCAAGGTCGACGTGCTGGCGCTGGGCATGCTGTCGGCGCTGCGGCGCACGCTGGAACTGGCCGGCCAGCGCCGCGGCCAGCCGCTGCGCCTGCAAGACATCCCCGAAGGCGACGACCCCACCTACGACATGATCTGCGACGCCGACACCGTCGGCGTGTTCCAGATCGAATCGCGCGCCCAGATGAGCATGCTGCCGCGCCTGCGGCCGCGCAAATACTACGACCTGGTGGTGCAGGTGGCCATCGTGCGGCCCGGCCCGATCCAGGGCGGCATGGTGCACCCCTATCTGCGCCGTCGCCAGGGCCGCGAAAAAGAAAGCTACCCCAGCGAACGCGTGCGCGGCGTGCTCAGCCGCACCATGGGCGTGCCCATCTTCCAGGAACAGGTCATGCAGATCGCCGTGGTCGCGGCCGGCTTCACGCCCGGCGAAGCCGACCAGTTGCGACGGTCCATGGCGGCCTGGAAACGCAAGGGCGGCGTCGACAAATACCGCACCAAGCTGGTGGGCGGCCTGCTGGCCCACGGCTACACGCTGGAATTCGCCGAAGCCCTGTTCCGGCAGGTCGAAGGCTTTGGCGAATACGGCTTTCCTGAAAGCCACGCCGCCAGCTTCGCCCTGCTGGCCTATTCCAGCTCATGGCTCAAGCGCCACGAACCCGAGGCCTTCCTGGCCGCCCTGCTCAATTCCCAGCCCATGGGCTTTTACCCCGCGGCGCAACTGGTGCAGGACGCCCGCCGCCACGGCGTGCGGGTCCTGCCGGCAGACGTCACCGTCAGCGGCTGGGACTCGGCGCTGGAAGCCCTGCCCGACGGGCAAGCGCCGCGCCCCGCGCATCCGCACGCGCCGCCCGCTGACCAAACCCGCCCCGCCGTGCGGCTGGGCCTGAGCCTTATCCAGGGCCTGCGCGAAGACACCGCGCACCGCATCGAAGCCGCCCGCGCCGACGCCCCCTTCGCCAATACCGGCGACCTGGCCCGCCGCGCGGCCCTGAACCGCCACGACCTCAATGCCCTGGCCGCCAGCGACGCCCTGTTGACCCTGGCCGGCCATCGCCGCCAGGCCAGCTGGGAAGCCGCCGCCAGCGTCCACAGCCGCGATCTGCTGCGCGACGCCTCCATCCACGAAACCGAGGCCCCCGTGCTGGCCGCCCCGTCCGAAAGCCAGACCGTCGCGGCCGACTACCGCAGCGTCGGCCTGACCCTGCGGCGCCATCCCGTAGACCTGCTGCGCCCGCAACTGGCCGCGCGCAACTTCCAGCCTGCCGCCGTGCTCAACGGCTACCCCGACAAGCGCGTGGCCCGCGCCTGCGGCATCGTCACCGTGCGCCAGCGGCCGCAAACCTCCAAGGGCGTCATCTTCGTCACCCTCGAAGACGAAACCGGCCCCGTCAACGTGGTGGTACGCCCCGAACTGATCGAACGCCAGCGCCGCGAACTGCTCGGTTCCAGCCTGCTCGGCGTGTACGGCACCTGGCAGAACGTCGACGGCGTGCGCCACCTGATCGCGCAGCGGCTGGTGGACCTGTCCGACCTGCTCGGCGGACTCAGTACGCCCAGCCGCAATTTCCATTAAGACTTGGCGTCCGCAAGCAAACCTTTGCAGGTTCTCTCTGCCCGTCCTATATCCCGGCGCTTTTGATCACATACGCAATTTTCTTATCTACGATAGTGTCCTTCGCAACCCTCCCCCGCAAGGACACGTTTCATGCCCGCCGCCCCTCCGCTCTGCCTGGGCCCCCTGCCCACGGTCGCCGCCGCCCGGTTCCCCCTGCCTGCAGGCGCTTGCGACACGCATGCCCACGTCATCGCCGCCGACAACAACGCCTACCCCTTCGTCCCAGAACGCACCTACACGCCGCCGCCCGCCCCTGAAACCTCTTACCTGGCCATGCTGGACGCCACCGGCATGACGCGCGGCGTCCTCGTGCAGATCAGCGTCCACGGCACCGACAACCGCTACTTCCTGGAAGTGCTGCGGCGCCACCCGCAACGTCTGCGTGGGGTCGGCGTAGTCGACCCGTCGGCAAGCGACCGCGAGCTCGACGCCATGCATGCTGCCGGCGTGCGCGGCCTGCGCATCAATGTCCTGTTCGGCGGCGGCATCGGCTTTGACGCCATGGAAACCCTGGCCCACCGCTGCGCCGAACGCGGCTGGCACCTGCAATTCCTGCTGGACGCACGCCGCCTGCCTGAGCTCTTGCCCCGCATGCGCCGGCTGCCCGTCGTCGGCGTGATCGACCACATGGGCCATGCCCCCGTCGCAGACGGCATCCACAGCCCGGGCTTTCAGGTCATGCAGCACCTGGTGCGAGACCACGGCTGGTGGGTCAAATTGTCCGGCGCCTATCGCATCAGCGAACGCTTCGACGACTTCGACGACGTCACGCCCTGGGCGCGTGCGCTGATCGAGACGGCGCCCGACCGGATGCTCTGGGGCAGCGACTGGCCCCACGTACACATCCCCCGCATGGTCGACACCGGCCGCCTGCGCAACCAGCTGGCTGACTGGGCGCCCGACGCCGACCTGCGCCAACGCATCCTCGTCACCAACCCCCAACACCTCTACGGCTTTGCCGCGATCTGAGATCGCCGCGGCCGCCGTACCGAAACGTCCGTCCCCCCATCACTGAGACACAGCATGCAATGGTTTCGAGAATTGAATACGACCGAGCGTCGCACCTTCATCGGCGCGTTCGGCGGCTGGGCCATCGACGCCCTGGACTTCATGGTCTTTACCTTCGTGATTTCCACCCTGATGACCCTTTGGCATATCGACAAGGGCCAGGCCGGCATGCTGGGTACGGTCACCCTGCTGTTTTCGGCGGTGGGCGGCTGGCTGGCCGGCATCCTGGCCGACCGCTACGGCCGCGTGCGCATCCTGCAATACACCATCATCTGGTTTTCAGTCTGCACGGTCGCCATCGGCTTCGCGCAGAACTTTGAACAACTGTTCGTCCTGCGCGCCCTGCAAGGCCTGGGCTTTGGCGGCGAATGGGCCGTCGGCTCGGTGCTGATGGGGGAAATCGTCCGCGCCCAGCATCGCGGCAAAGCGGTAGGCACCGTGCAAAGCGGATGGGCCGTGGGCTGGGGCGCCGCCGCCCTGCTCTACACCTTGGCGTTTTCCGTGCTGCCGCCTGAATGGGCCTGGCGCAGCCTGTTCTGGATCGGCGTGCTGCCCGCCTTCCTGGTGCTCTACATCCGCAAGCACGTCCCCGAACCCGAAATGTTCCAGCGACGCCAAGCCAGCGGCATCGCGGCGGCATCCTTCTGGACCATCTTTTCGCCCGCCCTGCTCAAGACCACCGTGGTCACGTCGCTGCTGTGCACCGGCGTCCAGGGAGGCTACTACGCGATCACCACCTGGCTGCCGACCTTCCTGAAAGTCGAACGCAATCTGTCCGTACTCAATACCGGCGGCTACCTGCTCGTCATCATCGCGGGCTCATTCTGCGGCTACATCACCGGCGCCTACCTCGCCGACCGCCTGGGCCGCCGCGCCAACCTGCTGGTTTTCTCCGTGCTGTCCGCGGTCAGCGTCTACGTCTATACGCAACTGCCCCTGACCAACGGCCAGATGCTGGTGCTGGGCTTTCCGCTGGGCTTCGCATCCTCGGGTATTTTCAGCGGCATCGGCGCCTACCTCACCGAACTGTTCCCCTCGAACGTCCGCGCCACCGGCCAGGGCTTTGCTTACAACTTCGGGCGCGGCGTAGGCGCCCTGTTTCCCAGTCTGGTGGGGTTTCTCAGCCAGCAGCACGGCCTGGGCTGGGCGATCGGCGTGTTCGCGGCAGGCGCCTATGCCGTCGTCATCTTGACGGCGCTGCTGCTGCCCGAGACCAAGGGGCGCCAACTGGAATAGATATTTTCCCCGGCAAGCGCGGCGCAGGCGGCTGGTCTATGATGTTTTTCCCCGGCGCTGAAACTTTCACGGTGAACGCGCCTCGGACATCTTTCAGGAGTAATTCATGATTCGCAAGCTGATTCCCGTCCTGCTGGTCGCCGCGCTGAGCGCCTGCGCCAATACCGGAGCCCCGCGTTCCTCGTCCGCTTCCGCGTCCACCGATTCCAGCTCAAGCAGCCCGGCTTCCGCTTCCGACTCCTCGTCCAGCCCGTCCTACGGCGCCTCGTCGTCGGGCCGCCCCACCGGCAAGACCTGCGACGCCAGCGGCCTGCAATCGCAGATCGGCCAGAAGGCCACCCCCGCCGTCCTGGAAGACCTGCGCGGCCGCAGCGGCGCCACCACCGGCCGCATCCTGCGCCCGGGCCAACTGGTCACCATGGAATACAACGACACCCGCCTGAACCTGATCGTGGACAAACAGGACGTCATGACCGCCATCCGCTGCGGTTAAGCCCGGCTACGCCTCGCCCGGCCGGGCGGCCGGCGGCACATGCGGCAAGAAGGCCCCCGCGACCTCGAAGCCGCATTCCTCGCGCGCAATATCGATCACCCGCGATACCACCGGATTGACGATGTTCTTCTTGTGCACCGCGTAGTAATTGATGGTGGGCAGGTCGGGTTTGACGTCCAGCTGGCACAGCGCGCCGCGCTCGACCAGCGGCGCGAAATAGGCGCCCGGCAGGTAGCTGATGCCCAGGCCCAGCATCGTCAATTGCGCCATCATGCCCAGGCTGTTGCAGGTCAGCACCCGCTTGACCGGCAGGCCCTGTTCGGCGAACCAGGCATCGTACAGGTGCGACAAGGCCGAATTGGTGGGCTGCGAAATCACCGGATACGGCGCCAGGTCCTGCGGCGTCAGCCGCGCCGAAAAATCGATGTCCAGCGCCGGGCTGGCCATCCAGACGTTGGTCACTGCCCCCAGGTGCACACAGTCGTACTGGTAGCTCCAGAACGGACCCGGCATGATCGCCAGGTCCAGCTGGTCTTGTTCCAGCCGTTCATACAGCGTGATGCCGCCGTCGATCTCGGGCATCAGCTGCACCCGCGGATAGCGCAGGCTGATCTGGCTGACCAGCCGCGCCAGCCAGGTCATGCCGACCAGCTCGGTCACGCCCAGCCGCACCACGCCTTCGAAACTGGCCGGGTCGGCCATGTTCTGCACGATGCGGCTGTTCAGGTCCAGCATTTCGCGGGCCAGTTCGAACAGCTTGCGCCCCTGCGGGGTCATGACCAGCTTCTTGGCGCGGCGCTCGAACAGCGGCGCCCCGGCAAAGGCTTCCAGCTCGCCCACCCGCTTGGCCACGGCCGATTGGGTCGTGTGCAGCTTGCGCGACGAGGCGCTGAAGCTGCCCAGTTGCGAGCTCCAGTAGAAGGCCTCTAGCTGTTTAAGGGTGTACATCGCGGCGGTAGATGCGAATCGCATGGAAACCCTCACATTATCGTCGACCGCGGCGCCGCGCTGCCCCAAGGCCTGCGCAAGCGCCCGCCAGGCGGCCGGCCCTGCGCAAGACGCCGCCTACCCGCGCGGATGCAGGATGTCCACCAGGAAACGCTGCGCCCGGGGATGGCTGGGCGCGCTGAAAAAGCGTTCCGGCGTATCCATTTCCAGGATCTCGCCCGCGTCCATGAACACCACCCGGTCGCAGACATCCCGCGCGAACCCCATTTCGTGGGTCACGCAGACCATCGTCATGCCGTCCTTGGCCAGGCCCTTCATCACCTGCAGCACCTCGCCCACCATCTCGGGGTCCAGCGCGCTGGTGGGTTCGTCGAACAGCATCACAGGCGGCTGCAAGGCCAGCGCCCGCGCAATCGCCACGCGTTGCTGCTGGCCGCCGGAAAGCGATCCCGGATAGGCGTCGATCTTGTGCTCCAGCCCCACTCGCGCCAGCAACTGGCGGGCCAGTTCCACGGCCTCTTTGCGCGGCTGCTTGCGGATGCTGACCGGCGCGAAGATCACGTTTTCCAGCACGCTCATGTGCGGAAACAGGTTGAACTGCTGGAACACGAAGCCGATCTTCTGGCGCAGCGCGTTCAGGTTGGCGCCCTTGGCGTAGATGTCGGCGCCATCGATCAGGATGCGGCCTTTCTCAATGGGCTCCAGCCGGTTCACCGTGCGGATCATGGTCGACTTGCCCGAGCCCGACGGCCCGCACACCACCAGCACTTCGCCGCGCGCCACCGACAGGTCCACGTCCTTCAGGACGTGGTGCTCGCCATACCATTTATTGACTTTCTCAAGCTTGATCATGAAAAGATTCCGTTGGCGCCGGCTCAGGCCATGGCGCGTTGGCGGCGGATGCGCAGGTCCAGCCACGACAGGCCGCGGCTCAGGCTGAAACACACCACGAAGTAGATAATCGCCAGGATGCCGAACACCTGCAGCGGCTGCGTCAGCACCAGGTTGTTGACCTGGTTGGCCGCGAACGTCAGTTCGTTCACGCTGATCACGTAGCCCAGCGAGGTTTCCTTCACCGTCGATACGAACTGGCTGGTCAGGCTGGGCAGCACGTTGAACAGCGCCTGCGGCAACACCACCCGCCGCATCGTCGTCCAGTAGCCCACGCCCAGCGAGCGCGACGCCTCGATCTGGCCGCGCGGCACCGCCTCGATGCCCGAGCGGATCACTTCCGACAGGTAGGCGCTTTCGTACACCACCAGCGCGGCGATGAGCGTCCAGAAGCCGCTGATCACCTGCCCCGTCAGCTTGGGCACCACGAAATAGGCCCAGAAGATCAGCATCAAGAGCGGCATGCCCCGCACCACGTTGACCAGCGTCTTGCTGGCCACGCGCAGCCAGCCATAGGGGCTGACCCGCGCCAGCGCGATGGCCAGCGCCAGCGGCAGCGACAAGGCCAGGCCGCAGGCCGCCAGGATCAGCGTCAGCGCCAGGCCGCCCAGGGGGCCATTCGGATATTGGCCGACCAGCAGCGTGGGCCAGTATTGCAATAGCAGATCAAGCACCGTGGCCTCCGCGATTCAGGCGGTAGCGGGCATAGATGCGCGAACCGATCAGCATGATCAGGAAAGATCCCAGCAGGTACATAAGTGTGGCGGCGCCAAAGGTGGCGAAGGTGCGGTAGGTTTCGTTTTCGATCTCGCGCGCCTGGTAGGTCAGTTCCATCACGCCGATGGCCATGGCCACGCTGGTGTTCTTGAACAGCAGCAAGGCGCGGCCCACCAGCGGCGGAATCGAAATCCGCACCGCCTGCGGCACGATCACGAACCGCATGCATTGCAGGTAGCTGGCGCCCAGCGCCCGGGCCGCCTCGAACTGCGTGCCGGGAATGGCGCGCAGCCCGCTGCGGATGTCTTCCGCGATGTACGCGGCCGACCCCAGCGCCAGGGCGATGGCCGCCAGCGACATCTCGGCGTTGTGCTGATACAGCCACAGCCGGAAACCTTCCGGCAGCAGCTCGGGCATGCCGAAATACCAGAACAGCACCTGCACCAGCAGCGGCACGTTGCGGTGGTATTCCACATAGGCATCGACCAGCCAGCGGCACGGCGCCAGGTTGGTGGCCCGCACCACGACCAGCGTCACCGCGATCGTGAAGGCCATCACCCAGGACACCAGGAACAGCTGCAGCGTCACCGCCATGCCGCTCACCAGCAGCTGGTATTGCGAAGCGTCAAGTAGGCTCATGAAACGCAACCGCCGCTCAACCCGCGATGGGGCCGATCTTGAACCCGCGCTCCAGCTTGTACGGCGTCTGCGCGCCAAACCACTTGTCAAAGAGCTGCGCGGCCACGCCCGAGCTTTCGGCTTCGTCCAGCGCCTGGTTCACCACTTGCAGAAAGCCCGGCTCCGTCTTGCGCACGCCCAGGCCCCAGGGCTCGTCGAACACCGACTTGGCAATCACGCTGACCGGCGCCGTGGGCGGGCTTTGCAGCACCAGGCGCGCCAGCACCAGTTCAGACGCAAACTGCGCATCCACCTTCTTTTGCTGCAGGGCCAGGTAGGTGGCCGAGCTGTCGCCATAGCCAATGACCTGCGACTTGTCCAGGATGCGCTTGATCTCGCGTTCCGAGCTGGACCCCTTGGTCGCGCCGATGCGGCGGCCGTTCAGCGATTCAATCGTGTCCAGGCCCGAATCCTTGCGCACCAGCAGCTTCTGCGGGCTGACGTAGTAGGCGTGGCTGAACGCGATCTGCTGCGCGCGGTCCGGCGAATAGCCCAGGTTGGCCGCCAGGATGTCGACCCGGCCTTCGTTCAGTTCGGGCACGCGGGCCGCCACCGACAGCAGCTTGTAGCTGACCTTCACGCCCAGCTTGTCGGCCACCAGCTTGCACACGTCGACGTCATAGCCCACCAATTGGCGCGACGCGGCGTCCTGGAAGCTGAACGGCTGCGAGGTGCCCAGCGTGCCGCAGATCAATTCCCCGCGCGCCTTGATGTCGGCCACCTGGTCGGCCTGGGCGGCAGTGCCCAGCAACAGCGTGGCCAGGCCCAGGCAGGCGGCGATGCGTGAACGGTAAGTCATGGTTGATTCCCCTTGTGGTTATGGTCAAGAAAAAAATAGGCCCGCGCGGCGCACAGGCACCCTAGCGCGGGCCATCGCCCTACACCAGCTTGGCGCACGCCTCGCGGATCGCCGAGCACCCCTGGCGGATATCGTCCAGCGATGCCGCGAACGACAACCGGAACGTGCCCGGCGCGCCATACGCGTGGCCATCGATCACCGCCACGCCGGCTTCGCGCAGCAGGTAATGCGTCAGGTCGGTATCGGTGCGGATCTCATCGCCGCCCGGCGTACGCTTGCCCAAGAGGTCCGAGCAGTCCGGAAACACGTAGAACGCGCCTTGCGGCACCACGATGTCCAGCCCCGGCGTGCCCGACAATTCGGCCACCGCCAAGTCGCGGCGTTCGCGGAACACCCGGGCGAATTCGGCCACGCAATCCTGCGGGCCGGCCAGCGCTTCCAGCGCCGCCGCCTGGCTTACCGACGATGCGCCCGACGTGCTTTGCGATTGCAGAATCGCCATGGCCTTGATCAGTTCGTCCGGCCCAGCGCCATACCCAATGCGCCAGCCGGTCATCGCGTAGGCCTTGGACACGCCGTTGACCACCAGCGTACGGTCGGCCAGTTCGGGCGCCACCTGCAGCGGATGCACCGTGGGCGTGTCCGTGAAATTCAGGCGCGCGTAGATGTCGTCCGTCATCAGCCACACCTGCGGATGGCGCTTGAGCACCTCGGTCAGGCCGCGCAGCTCGTCGGCAGTGTAGACCGAGCCCGTCGGATTGCTCGGCGCGTTCATCATCAGCCACTTGGTGCGCGGCGTGATGGCGCGTTCCAGCGCGTCGGGCGTCAGCTTGTAGTCCGTGGCCGGCGTCGTCGCCACCGCCACCGCCACCGGCACGCCGCCGTTCACCAGCACCATGTCCGGGTACGAGACCCAGAACGGCGCGGGAATCAGCACCTCGTCGCCGTCGTTCAGCGTCGCGGCCAGGCCGTTGAAGATCACCTGCTTGGCGCCCGTGCTGACGATGATGCGGGCCACCGGGTAGTCCACCCCGGTCGCCTCCAGCAGATGGCCGCGGGCCGCCTTGCGCAGCGCCACCGTGCCCTGGGCCGGCGGATACTTGGTTTCACCGCGGTTCATCGCCGCCGTGGCCGCCTGGCGGATGTGTTCGGGCGTTGAAAAATCCGGCTCGCCGATCGTCAGGTCGATGATGCGGCGGCCCTGCTCGCGCAGTTCCGCAATGATGGCGCGCGCCGCCACGCTGGGCGACAGCTTGATGCGCTTGATGCGGTCGGCGACGATGCTGGGGCGCGCGGGCGCGGCTGCGGCTGCGCTCGGGGCCACCGGGCGGCCGCTCTCGGCGCCGGTATGGCCAGCGGTTGCTTGGCTCATTTCGCGCCTCCGGTCTTCTCGGCCAGCGTCTTGTCCAGCCAGGGCTTGGTGTACGTGCCAGCGCGCAGCTTTTCCTTGGCCACGGCTTCGTCGGCTTCCTTCTTCATGGCCAGCGCCAGCACCGCTTCGGCGTGCTCGGCGGGAATCACCACCACGCCATCGGCATCGCCCACCACCACGTCGCCGGGGTTGACCACCTGGCCGCCCACCGACACCGGCACATTGATCTCGCCCGGGCCGTCCTTGTACGGCCCCTTGTGCGACACCGCCCGCGCAAAGCAGCCGAACTGGCCCTGCGCAAACACGTCCAGGTCGCGCACCGCGCCGTCGATCACGAAGCCTTCGATGCCGCGGCCCTGCGCGTCCATCATCATCAGCTCGCCGACCAGCGCGTTGCTGGTGTCGCCCGCGCCATCCACCACGATCACGTCACCCGCGCCACCCAGCGAAATCGCCTTGTGGATCATCAGGTTATCGCCCGGGCGGGTCTTCACGGTCAGCGCCAGGCCCACCGTGCGCTGGTGGCCGGCATGCAGCGGCCGCAGCCCGGCAACGCCGTACAGGCGATTCATGCAGTCGCTGATCTGGGCCGACCCGATGGCGGCAAAACCGGCCAGCACGTCGGCAGAGACGGCGGGCGCGGACCGGGGGAGAATGCGGTATCCGATGGGATTCATAGAGAGGAAAGTCTTCAAAGCGTGAACGGCGTTAAGCGAACCTGCATTACAAAGCCGCGCGCCCTATTCCTCAAAACGATATAAATTCCCGCTTATCTACGAATTATTTTCGTGGATAGCACTGCTGGAGGGACAAAGACATGGACATCCATAGCCTGAGCAAGCAACTGGCCGGCCTGCCGACCATCCTGGACCTGGCCCAGGAAATGAAGCTGATCCGGGCGCTGATGCAGGTGCCGCCGCACAACATCGCCGCCCATCCCACGCAGTTCCAGCGCATCGTGGCCGCGCTCGCGCTGACGCATACGGATTCGGGGGTGTTTGAACTGACGTCGGCTACCGATGCATTCTTTGCCGAATTCCACCACTGGTTGCGGCAGATGCAGGGCAGCGTGTGCCCTGAATTGAGCAACGCCTTGATCGAGGATTTCAGCCTGTCGGCTGAGGAGTTTGCCGATCGGATGCCGCCTGAGGAGTGATCTGCGCCGCCAGGTCCGACAACACCGTCCCCCCAAGCCGCTGCAACAACGCGGCTTCGCCCTCGCCCAGCGCCTGCGCCACCAGCTGGTTCGCCGCCCGCTCCACCGGGCACGCCGGATTATCGTCAGCCGGCCCGATCGTGAATACCGCGCCGTGGCCGATGGCCTCGTACACGTCGCGCGCCGTAAGGGTGTCCAGCGCCCGGGCCAGCGTCCAGCCCCCCTTGCGCCCGCCGGTCGACGTCACCATACCCGCCGTACGCAGCGCCGCCATGGTCCGCCGCACCACGACCTCGTTCGTATGCAGCATCTGCGCCAGCGTGCCGGACGTGGTCGTGCCGCCGCGCAGATGCATGTGGACCAGCACATGCAGCAGGCGGGCAAAGCGGGTGTCGTAGGCCATGTTGAAATACCGTAACCTTTACTGTTACGGTATTATATCCGCACTGGATACCGCCTGCGAGCCCCACCATGACCGATCTGCAAACCCACCACGTCACCGTCAACGGCATCACGCTGCACGTCACCGCCCAAGGCGACGGCCCCCTTGTCCTGCTGTGCCACGGCTTTCCTGAAACCGCCTATGCCTGGCGCCACCAGCTTGCCGCCCTGGCCCAGGCGGGGTTCCGAGCCATAGCGCCCGACCTGCGCGGCTACGGCGCCAGCGACCGCCCGGCAGACGCGGCCGCCTACACCACGCTGGACGTCATCGGCGACCTGGTCGCCCTGCTCGACAGCGAAGGCGCCGACACCGCCGTGATCGTCGGCGGCGACTGGGGCGCCAACATCGCCTGGCAAGCCGCGCAACTGCGCCCCGACCGTTTTCGGGCCGTGGCCGCGCTGGGCGTCCCCATGATGGGCCGCGCGCCCCTCCCGCCCAGCCGCCTGTTCCCCAAGACCGACGCCGCCCGCTTCTACACGCATTACTTCAACGAACCGGGCGTGGCCGAACGGGAATTCGAACGCGACGTCGACGCCACCCTGCGTGCCATTTATTTCGCCGCGTCGGGCGATGCCGGGCCGCGCAACGACCCCGCCACGCCCAACCCCTTCGGCATGGTGCCCACCGGGCGCGGCCTGCTCGATGCCCTGCCCGTGCCCGGCACCTTGCCCGCCTGGCTGACCGAATCAGACCTGGCGGTGTTCGTCCAAAGCTATCAAGCCAGCGGTTTTCGGGGCGGCTTGAACTACTACCGCAACCTGGACCGCAACTGGGCATTGCAGGGCGCGCTGGAAGGCAAAAAAGTCGACGTACCCGCCCTGTTTCTGGTGGGCGAACGCGACACCGGCCTGGCCATTCCCGGCATGGACCAGATCATCGACGCCATGCCCGCCCTGGTGCCGCAATTGCGCGCCCGTGAAATCATTCCCGGCGCGGGGCATTGGCTGCAGCAGGAAGCGCCGCAGCAGGTCAACCGGGCGTTGATCGATTTCCTGCGCAGTCTTTAATATCCCCCCGCTTGACCCTCACGTAACGTCATCCCCCAAAGTCCGGCCTGCGTAGACAACGAAGGAACCTCATGCGACTGAAAGTCGGAGAACTGGCCAAGCGCAGCGGACTCACCGTCCGCACGCTGCACCACTATCACGCGATCGGCCTCTTGACGCCTTCGGCGCGCGCCGACAACGGTTACCGGCTATACGGCCGCGACGACATTGCCCGACTGCATCAGATTCAGGCATTGCGTCGCTTCGGACTGCCGCTGGCCGAAATCGGCGCCACCCTGGACCAGCCCGGCACCCCGCTGGACGAGATCATCGCCAAACAGATCACGATGCTCGACCGCCAGATCCAACAGGCCGCCCGGCTGCGCGAACGTCTCGCGCAGCTGCAAGGCCAGTTGGCCAGGGGCGCCGAACCGGAGCTGGCCGATTGGCTGACCACTTTGGAACTGATGACCATGTACGACAAATACTTTTCCCCGGAAGAATTGGCACGCTTGCCCATGTACAGCCGCAGCCGCGACGGCGACGCCGACTGGATCGCACTGATCAAGGAAGTGCGGCAGCAGATGGACAGCGGCGCCCCGCCCGAAGACACGCAATCGCAAGCGCTGGCGCTGCGCTGGATGACGCAACTGCTGCACGACACCAACCGCGACCCGCGCCTGCTCGTGAAACTGAACCAGATGCACGAGCAGGAACCGGCCATGCAGGAACACATCGGCATATCGCCGGCCATGCGGGACTATGTCGTACGCGCCTTCTCCGAAAGCAAACTGCGGCTGTATGAAAAGCACCTGACGCCGGAAGAAGCCCGGTTCATGCGGGCGCATTATCACGACCGCGTCGGCGAATGGCCGGCCTTGATGGCGCGGGTACGGGATGCCATTGACGCCGGACACGCGCCCGACTCTGCCACCGGCCTCCAGCTGGCACAGCAATGGCTGGAACTGTTCCGCACCTACGCCGGCAACAACCCCGCAACCCACGCGAAATTCCGCCATGCGCTCATGACCGAGCCCGCGCTCACCACCGGCACCTGGACCGACGACGCCACGCTGACCTTCATGCGACAAGCCATGGCGGCGTTAGCCGCAGCGCGTTGATCGTCGAGGATTGACCGTTATCGGGCGGCGACGCGTCCTGCACCATTCGCCGCCCGACAATAATGTTCTCAGTCTGAAACCATTATTCATACTTGATGCCGCGGCTGGGGTATAAACGAGGCCCATTATTTCCAGCTAGGAATCTTGTGTCGAACACACTCGGGGCGGGTCGTTTTATCGCTGAAACTGCGCACACCCTGCGCCGGCAAGGCAGCGCCATGCTGGCCGCCGCGCCGTGGTCGCTGGCCATTTTCACGTTGTCGCTGCCATTCGCCCTGATGACCACGCGCCTGTACCAGCGCATCGACCTGCTGTGGGTCGTGCTGGCGCTGGTCAACCTGATCGCCTTTGCAAAAATGACGTACGCCTGGCATCGCGTGGTAGTCCTTGGCGATGCCGGCCGCAGCGATGCCACACAAGGCAGTACGGGCGAAGCGCGCCATCTGGTGCTGCTGGCCCTGTTCGCCATTGCTCTGGCCGTGCTGACCCGCGCCAACGGCGACGTGCCGTTCATCGTCTACGTATTGCTCAACGGCGCGGAAGATGCGCGCTTCTGGGCCGCGCTGGTGGCCGTGCAATTGCTGATCTGGGTGCCGGTCTGCTACCTGCTGGCCGTGTATGGCTTGTGCCTGCCGCGCGTGGCGGCTACCGGTGAATACGGCTTTCGCAGCATTCGCGCCACGATGCGCTATCCGCGCTGGCCGCTGATGGCGATGCTGCTGTTGCTGGTCTCGGTGGCCGGCTATTTCAATAGCGACCTGGTCGAACTGCGGCGCGACCTGACGAATATCGATGCCCTGTGGGGCGCAGTGGGCGTCTTGCTGTGCGTGCCGATCACGTTCGTGCTGACGGCTCTGTACGCCGTCGCCTATCGCGATTCTGCCAAATGAATCCGCCAAATGAATCCGCCAAATAAGAATCAAGGCTCGCGTGACCGACGCTTGACCATGTTCAAAATGGTCTGAACCAACTCTTCCCGCGCCTGGTCGGGGGTGATCTCGCCTTCCACCGCCGCCTGCGACAGCGCGTCGGCCGCCCCCAGCATGCCCCACAGGCTGGCCAGGGTCAGCGTCTTCGAACCCGCCAACGGCGAAAAGATCTGCTGGCATTTTTCAATGAAGGCATGCTGGTACTGGCGTTTCACGGCGGCCAGTTCCGGCGAGCCGTCCAGCGCCGCCAGCACGCCGGGAATCTCGCGGCCCTGCGTCAACACGCATGCGATATACCGCGATGCAATGACGTCGGCCAAGTCCTTCAACGTGGATTTGCTGGCCGCGATGGCCTCGTCGATGATGGCCGTCTGGCGCAGGTCGAAATCCTGGTACAGCGCGGCCAGCAAGCCATTGCGCGTACCGAAATGGTCGTAGACCACGGGTTTGGACACCTGCGCCTCTTGCGCCAGCCGCCCCAGCGTCAGCGCGTCGGTGCCTTCATCGCGGATCAACTGCCAGGACACATCCAATAGCTGCCGCAGCCGCCCTTCCTTCGTGAAACGGCGACGGGGTTCGGGGGCTGGGGCAGCAGGCATGAGGTCTCGGTTCAGGGGTTTTGAATCATCGCGGCGCGGCAAAGATGCGTTGGCCGATGGCAAGGGCGGCATCCAGGTGCGACGTCGGAAAACCCGCATCCGACGGCACCATCAATTCCGACGAAGCGACACGCGCGCCGCAATAACCGAAGATGCCGTGGTCGATCTGCGTTTTCATCGCACCGAAATAGCCATGCCGGGCGTAGGTTCGCATATCGGCGCCGCCATTGGCAATCAAGTGCACGTTCAGGCGTTCCAGCTTCTTGACCAGCTTGCCTTCCATGTCGTCGTCATAGGCCCAGCCGTTGGTGAACACGCGGTCGATCCAGCCTTTGAGCAGGCCTGGAAACGACCACCAGTACACCGGGTAGACCAGCACCAGCGCATCGGCGCGGTCGATCCGTGCGTGTTCGGCAGCCACATCGGCCGGCGGCGTGCCGCGCGACAGCAGCAAGGCCGAGTCTTGCCGGGTGAAGGTAGGGTTGAAGCCTTCCGCGGTCAGGTCCGCGATTTCAAACGAATGCTGCGAGCCGGACGCCGTGACGCCCTGCGCCACGTGATTCGCAATGGCGTGCGTCAAGGAAGATGGGTCAGGGTGGGAGACAACGATAAGCGCATGCATGTCGGGGACCTCTGGGGTGAAGTTGCTATGTACCAATCGTAGCCTACTTTTAGTAGGTTATGAAAGCCCCTGCCCGGACACCCTGACGGCGGCGCTCGCCGAGCCCCGCCGTTCTCGCGCTACACAGCGCTACGCCTTGACGTTGCGGTTCAGGAATTCCAGCATCGCCGCCGCGATTTCCGCCCCGTGGGTTTCGATGGCGAAGTGGCCGCTGTTCACGAACCGCACCTCGGCCCGGGGGTTATCGCGCTTGAACGCTTCTGCCCCCGGCGGCAGGAAGAAAGGATCGTTCTTGCCCCAGATCGCCAAGGTGGGCGGCTGGTATTCGCGAAAGAACGCATGCAACTGCGGGTACTGCTTGACGTTGCTGCCGTAGTCCAGCAACAGATCCATTTGCGGCTCGTCGCCAATGCGGGCAATGGCGGCGGAGGCCAGCTGATAAGTCTCGGGCGCGATCAGCGACGCGTCTTCCACGCCTTCGACGTACTGCCACTTGATCATGTCCGGCGTGTTGAAGCGGCGCAGGGCCTCGCGGTTTTCGGCGGTCGGCGCGCTCCAGGCGCGGCGCATGTCCGCCCAGCCGGGGCTCAGGCCTTCTTCGTAGGCGTTGCCGTTCTGGCTGACGACGGCGCTGATCTTCTGCGGGTGCTTGACCGCCAGGCGCCAGGCCACCGGCGCGCCGTAGTCGAACACATACACCGCGTAGCGCGTCAGGCCCTTGGCCTGCGTGAAGGCATCGATGACCGAGGTGAGGTTGTCGAAGGTGTAGGCGAAATCCACGCCCGGCAGCACCGTCGTCTGCCCAAAGCCCGGCAGGTCCGGGGCGATCACGTGGTAGTCGCCGGCCAAGGCCGGTATCAGGTTGCGGAACATATACGACGACGCGCCAAAGCCGTGCAGCAGCAGCACGACGGGCGCATCGGCACGCTCGGCTTCGCGGTAGAAGACGCTGACGCCGTCGACTTCCAGGGTGGCGTGGCGCACGGCCTCGGGGCGGAGAGCGGCGTTGGCGTGATCGACAGCGGGAGGGGTGGCATTCATGGCGATTCCTTGCAAAGGGAGGTTCGTGACAAAGTAACTGTTTAAATTAACTTTCATTGGTTACTTTGGCGCAGTCTGCCCCAGATCGTGATAACCTGTCAACATCATTTTTAAGGGTTACCCATGACCACCGCAGAACACCGCCACGACGGCGCCGCGACCGAGCCGCCGATGATCGGCGACCACCTCGCGATGGACCTGCTCAATACCCAGGCCCGCAGCGACGACCAGATCGTCGATTTCTGGAACAGCGGCGATGACGTCATGCGCTGGCTCGAACGCCACCACGTGACGCCCCCGGGCAAGCCGCCGCGCGTGGCCTCGGCAGACCTGCTGGCCCAGGGCAAGCAACTGCGCAATGTGGTGCATGACCTGATCGCCGCCCGCAAGGCGGGGCAAGACGTCGATGTCGACCGCCTGAATCAATATTTGCAGGGGTATCTGACGTCCCCGCGGCTGGAACGCGATGGCCAGGGCAAATTCGTGCTGGCCCGCCGCCCGCAGGGCGACGCGATCGCGTCCTTGCTGGGGCCCGTGGCCGAAGCAGCCGCGCACCTGCTCATCGACGGCGACTTCTCGCTCGTCAAGCAGTGCGAACACCCGGACTGCATCCTGTGGTTCTACGACCGCACCAAGTCGCACAAGCGACGCTGGTGCAGCATGGCCCAATGCGGCAACCGCTACAAAGCGGCGCAGTTCAGAAAGCGCAGCAGCGGCGCGCTAGCAAGCCCGGGCAAATAGGCACGCCGCTACCAGCGCTGCGTCTGCACGAAATCCACGAAGGCGCGCAGCGGCGCCGGCAGATAGCGGCGTCCGGGGAAATACAGCAACGGCCCGGTAAAGCTGGGCCACCAGTCTTGCAGCAACGGTTCCAGCTCGCCGCGGTCAAGAAAGGGCTGTAGCCAGTCTTCGAACAGATACACCACCCCTGCGCCGCCCACGGCGGCATCCACCGCCAGGTCGGCCGCTTCGCCCAGGCTCACGATCAACGGGCCGTCCACGTCCACCGTCACACGCTTGCCCGGCTGCTCGAACACCCAGGCCGGCATGGCCCCGCTGGAAAAGCGCCCGCGCAGGCACAGGTGGTTGCGCAAATCGTCCGGATGCGTCGGCCGCCCGTGCCTGGCCAGGTACGCAGGCGAGGCCGCCGCCCCCATCCGCTGGCGCTTGGGGCCGATCGGAATGGCCACCATGTCCTGGTCCATGCTTTCTTCGTAGCGTATGCCCGCGTCGCAGCCCGATTGCAGCAATTCCACAAAACGGTCGTCCACCACCACTTCCAGCCGAATCTCGGGATACGCCGCCAGAAACGGCGGGATGATGCGCGGCAGCACCAGCCGGGACGCCGACAGCGGCACATTCAGCCGCAGCCTGCCCGCCGGCCGGTCACGAAAACGATTGGCCACGTCCAGCGCCGATTCCACCGCGTTCAGCGCCGGTGTCAGCTGTTCCAGCAAATGCTGCCCGGCCGCCGTGGTGGCCACGCTGCGCGTCGTGCGGTTGAACAGCCGCAGCCCCAGCCGGGTTTCCAGCCGGCGCACGGCCTCGCTCAGTTGCGATGCGCTGGCGCCCGTGTGGCGGGCCGCGCCCCGAAAGCCCCCGTGCGTGGCCACGGCCACGAAAGCGCTGATGTCTTGCAGGTCTTGCATGGCGGGTCTCGATTGTTCTGAATTCCGCACAAGCTGTGCGATTACGCTGGATTGTCGTACGGTACTCCCAGGCCTAGACTGACGTCCATTCCCCTCCCCTCAGGAACCCGTCATGACCTCCATCGAACAAGCCGGCACCTACTCACTGGGCGACCGCGCCATGAACCGCCTGGGCTACGGCGCCATGCAACTGGCCGGCCCCCACGTATTCGGCCCGCCCAAAGACAAGGCCCAGGCCATCGCCGTCTTGAAGGAAACCGTCGAACTGGGCATCAACCACCTGGACACCAGCGACTTCTACGGCCCGCACGTCACCAACCAACTGATCCGCGAAGCCCTGCACCCTTATCGCGACGACCTGACCCTGGTCACCAAGGTCGGCGCGCGCCGGGGTCCCGACGCCTCGTGGCTGCTCGCCGCAACGCCCGCCGAACTGGAATCCGCCGTACACGACAACCTGCGCAACCTGGGCCTGGACGTGCTGGACGTGGTCAACCTGCGGCTCATGTTCGACGTGGCCGGGCCGGCCGAGGGCGACATCGAACCCATGTTCTCCACCCTGGCCAACCTGCAGCGCAAAGGCCTGGTGCGCCACCTGGGCCTGAGCAACGCCACGGCCACGCAGGTGGCCCAGGCCCGCGGCATTGCCGACATCGTCTGCGTGCAGAACCAGTACAACCTGGCGCATCGCCACGACGACGCCCTGATCACCCAGTTGGCGCAGGCAGGCATCGCCTACGTGCCCTTCTTCCCGCTGGGCGGCTTCTCGCCCTTGCAGTCCGCTACGCTGGAACGCGTGGCCGCCGACTGCCAGGTCACGCCCATGCAGGTCGCGCTGGCGTGGTTGCTGCAGCGTTCGCCCAACATCCTGCTGATTCCCGGCACGTCGTCCGTGGCGCATCTGCGGCAGAACGTCCAGGCGGCGCAGCTGACGCTGTCGCCGCAGGCCGTGGCGGAACTGGATGGAATATATTGATGAAACCATGCCCAAGCCGCCCACCACCATTCCCCGCAAAACCCCGGAGTCTGCCGCGATGGTGGCCAGCGTCAAGCGCGCCCTGCGCATCACGCCGGTGCTGAACCGCCTGACCTACGACGACACGGAAGAGATCCGCGCAGTGTTCAGCGAACTCATCGGCCAGACGCTGGACGAACGTTTCTCACTGATCCCGCCGTTCTACACCACCGGCGGCGACAGCATCCGTATCGGCCGCAACGTCTTCATCAACCAGAATTGCACCATGTACGACCTGGGCGGCATCGACATCGGCGACGACGTCCTGATCGGCCCCAACGTCAGCCTCATCACCTCGGGCCATCCGCTGGACCCGGCCGAACGCCACCGCAGCGTCGTTGCCAAGCCCATCGTCATCGGAAAAAACGTGTGGATCGCCGCGGGCGTCACCGTCATCGGCGGCGTCACCGTGGGCGACAATGCCGTGATCGGCGCCGGCTCGGTCGTGACGCGGGACGTGCCGGCCAATACCTTGGTCGGCGGCAACCCGGCGCGCGTCATTCGCGCGATTGCCGAGGATGCGGATCCGGGGTGCGGGCGTTGATGCGTGACTGATGTCACAATTGCGCGGCAGTCGCAATCCACGACTGCCCCTGCAACGCCCCACGCCAATCCGATTGAAATCCAAGCCCCCCATGCCCATCGCCATCGCTTCCGACCACGCCGGCTACGACCTGAAAGAACAACTCAAACAGGCGTTCACAGACATTGAATGGCTGGACCTGGGCACGCACGGCTCGGCGTCGGTCGACTATCCCGATTTTGGTTTTGCCATGGGGCAGGCCATTACCGAAGGCAAGGCTCAGCAAGGCGTGGTGATCTGCGGGTCCGGCATCGGTATTTCCATCGCCGCGAACCGCTTTGCCGCCGTCCGCGCGGCGCTGTGCACGAACAGCACCATGGCCCGCCTGAGCCGCCAGCACAATGATGCCAACGTCCTGGCGCTGGGCAGCCGGATCATCGGATTCGAAGTGGCGCGGGAATGCGTCAGCGCGTTCCTGGAAACGCCGTTCGAAGGCGGACGCCATCAGCGGCGGATCGATAGGTTGAGCCAGGCGAACCCGAGCCCGGCCTGACAACGCGCAGGCTGCCGCTGTTCGTTTCATCCTGCCGACCCTGCCTCTGTCCCGGCGTCTGGTTCCTTTGAAAAGCCGTTCCCCATGACCACTTATACCGCCCTGCAAGACGCCACCATCGCCTTCGACCTGGACGGCACGCTGGTCGAATCGGCCCCGGACCTGGTCGGCGCCATCAACGCCGTGCTGCAAGCGGCCGGCTACCCCGCCGTGACCTACCCGCAGGCCAAGGCGCACGTCAGCCGGGGCGCCAAATGGATGATCCAATGGGCGCTGACCCAGGCCGGCGAGCCGGAACCCGAAGCCCGCAGCGCCGACCTCTTTCCGCAGTTCGTCGACCGCTACCGCGAACATATCGCCGACGAAAGCAGGCCCTTTCCCGGCGTGGTCGATGCGATCCAGCAACTGAAGGCCGCCGGCGCCAAGCTCGTCGTCTGCACCAACAAACCCACCGCGCTGTCCGTTCGACTGCTGACCCTGCTGGACATGGCGCCTCTGTTCGACGGCGTGGTCGGCCTGGACGCCGTCACCGCCCCCAAACCCGACCCGGCCCACCTGATCGAGGCCGTGCAGGCCGTGGGCGGCGACGTGTCGCGCACCGTCATGGTGGGCGATGCCGCCCCCGACGCCGGCGCGGCGCGGGGGGCCGGCACGCCGTTGATCCTGGTGAGCTTCGGCTACACCGAGATTCCGGCGGCAGACCTGAAGCCGGACGTGTTGCTGCATCACTTCGATGACCTGGTGGACGCTTGCGTCCGCCTGCTCAACCCACAGGCGTAACGAGCGCTGCCGGCCACGGCACGTCGATGTCCCGATTTCCGGGCGCAATAACCCCTATTGCCGAACCCCGCATTCCCGACGACAATCCGTATTGAGTTTGATTTTTATTAAGAAAACGCGGCACCCCCAGGCCGTACTTGCCCCATTTGGCCTTCCATCGTGCCGGCAATGCCCTCCCCCGATACTGTCGACGCGCTCTACAGCGACCATCACGAATGGCTGCGGCATTGGTTGCGCCGCCGGCTGGGCAATGCCATCGACGCGGCCGACCTGGCGCACGACACCTTCGTCAAGGTACTGGTGCGCCCCCAGGCCGCCCTGCAAGCCCGTGAACCCCGCGCCTGGCTGACCACAATTGCGCACGGGCTGGTGGTGGACCATGTGCGCCGCCTGTCGCTGGAACGGGCCTACCAACAGGCCGTGGCCGCGCTGCCCGAACCGCAGGCGCCGTCCCCCGAAGGCCGCCTGCTGCTGATCGAGGCGCTGGTGCGCGTCGACGCCATGCTCGACGGCTTGAATCCCAAGGCGCGCAGCGCCTTTTTGCTGTCGCGGCTGGAAGGCCTGCCGTACACCCGCATTGCGGAGCAGTTGGGCGTCACGCTCAGCTCCGTCGAAAAGTACATGGCCACCGCCATCCGCCACTGCCTGGCATTGCAGTCGGCATCGTGACGCCGGCCGCTCAATCCCGCGCCCTGGCGCCCGATCCGCTGGACCAGGCCATCAGCTGGGCCGTGCGCATGGCCTCCGGCGCGGCCACGGCGCAAGACCGCGCCGCCTGTGACGCCTGGCGCGCCGCCGACCCCGCCCACGAAGCCGCCTGGCAGCAAGTGCGCGCGGTGGAACAACCTTTTCAAGAGATGGCCGCAAGCCCCGCGGGCCCCGTGGCCTACGGCACCTTGCAGGCCGCCCGCGCCATGCAGGCCCGCAGCCACGGGCGCCGCCGCGCGCTCAAGCTGCTGGGCCTGGGCGCCATGGCATCGATGGTGGGCCTCTTGAGCCTGCGCCTGTCGGCCTGGCAGGAACGGGCCCAGTACCACACCGCGGTGGGCGAACGGCGCCGTGTTGTCTTGCCGGACGGCACCGAGTTGTGGCTCAACACCGATACGCGCGCCCGCGTCGTGTTCACGCCCGCCCAACGGCTGCTGGTGCTGGACCAGGGCGAAATCTTCATCACCACGGGCGACGACGCCGGTTCGTTCTCGGGGCGTCGACCCCTGTGGGTGGACACCCCGGCCGCGCGGCTGCACGCCATCGGCACGCGCTTTGGGGTGCGGCTGGAGCAAGACGGCGCGGCCCTGGCCACCCGGCTGCATGTGGATCAGGGGCAGGTGGCCGTGCATTCCGGCGACCTGCTGCCCGTGCTCGCGCAGGCCGGCGACAGCATCCGCGTGCGGGCACCCGGCGCCGCGCCCGAGCGCCTGGCCGATGCCGCGTTCGACGCGTCGTCCTGGACCCAGGGCGTATTGGTGGTCAAGCAGATGCCGCTGGGCCGCTTTGTCGCGGAATTGGCGCGCTACCGGGCGGCCGGGCTGGCCTGCGCCCCCGACGCCGCGGACCTGCGGGTGTCGGGCGTCTTCCAGTTGGACGGCGCGGACCCCGCGGCCCGGGCGCTGAAGGTGCTGGCCAGCACCCTGCCGGTGCGCGTGGTCGCCGGGCCAGCCGATGCCTTGACGGTCACGGCGCGCTAGAAAATATCTTGCAGATCGATTGCGGGTTTTGCGGGGTTCGTCCGGCAACCAGGTATTGCCTCTTTTGAATCCAAGGATATGCCTGCCATGCCGCCGCCCTGCCCCGCTTTTTCGCGCCTGCCTTCGCCCACACCACCCACCGACCGATCCAAGACACGGCCCCGCCGCGGCAGCCTGACGGCCTGGACATTCATCGCGGCCGCCGCCCTGGCGCCAGCCTTGGCCCCGCAGACCGCCCGGGCGCAAAGCACGGACGCCGCCCGCAAGCCCATCCGCGTCCCTGCCGGTAATCTGGAAGACGCGCTGAACAGCTACGCCCGCCAGGCGGGCATCACGCTGTCGTTCGACCCCACACTGATGCGCGGCAAGCAGAGCGATGCGCTGGACGCCCCCGCCAACGTTCGCGACGGCCTGGCCGCCCTGCTGGCGCGCCACCGCTTGCAGGCGGTGCCCGTGGGCGACAACAGCTACGCCGTGCGCACTCTGGCCGAATCGTCGGGCGCCGCCACCGTGCTGGCGCCGGTGGTCGTCACCGGCGCCGGAGAAACCGCCTACAGCCACGTCGACGGCTACGTCGCCCGCCGCAGCGCCACGGGCACCAAGACCGACAGCGCCCTGATCGAAACGCCGCAGTCCATCTCGGTGGTCACCGCCGACCGCATCGCCGCCATGGCCGCCTCGCGCGTAACCGACGCGCTGGCCTACACGCCCGGCGTCAAGACCTTCGACGGCTTTGATACGCGCTACGACTGGCTGTCGATTCGCGGCTTCGACGCGTATTCGCCCGGCTTCTACCAGGACGGCCTTCTTCTGCGCAACAACGCCGGCTATTCCATCTGGCGGGTGGAAGGCTACGGCGCCGAACGCATCGAAGTCATGCGCGGGCCGACGTCGGTGCTGTATGGCCAGAACTCGCCGGGCGGCATGGTCAACGTCGTCAGCAAGCGCCCCACCGAAGAGCCGCTGCATGAATTGCAGGTTCAGGTCGGCAACTATTCCCAGCGCCAGGTGGCGGGCGACTTTGCCGGGCCGGTGGACGAGGCCGGCAAAGTGCTCTATCGCATCACCGGCATTGGCCTGGACAGCGACACCCAGGTCGACCACGTCAAGGACAAGCGCTTCTACATCGCCCCTGCCCTGACCCTGCGCCCATCCAGCGACACCACGCTGACGCTGCTGAGCCAGGTATCGCAGATACGCGCGGGCAATTCCTATGGTTTCCTGCCGGTCGACGGCACGCTGCTGTCCACCCCCAACGGCCGCATACCCACTCACACCTTCGTCGGCGAACCGGACGTAGACCGCTACAACCAGGATCAATGGAATGTCGGCTACCAGCTCGAACACCGATTCAATGACGTCTGGACCGTGCGCCAGAACGCCCGCTACGGCGAGATCAAGACCGATTACCGCCAGGTCTACCAAAGCGGCTTCCTGACCGAAGACGCCGACAACCCTCAGTCGCCCGCCAACTACCGCCAGGTCGGCCGCGTGGTCTTCGGCAGCCGCGAACACGGCAGCCTGGGTACCCTCGACAACCAGGTGCAGGCCAAGCTGCGTTCGGGCGACTGGCTGCACACCGTGCTGGTCGGCCTGGACCTGCAACGCGGCCGCTACCAGCAAAAGACCTTCTTCGGCGAAGCCCCGTCCATCGACATCTTCTCGCCGGTGTACGGCCAGCCGGTCACCCTACCCGACCCCTATCAGGACACCACGTCCACCCTGACCCAGACCGGCTTGTATCTGCAAGACCAGATCAAATGGGCGGACCGTTGGGTCGCCACGTTGGGCGGCCGTTATGACCGGTCCGTCATCGATACCGACAACCACCTGGACAGCAGCTCGTCACGCCAGACCGACAGCAAATTCACCGGCCGCGCCGGCCTCGTGTACCTGGCGCCCAACGGCCTGGCGCCCTACGCCAGCTACAGCACGTCGTTCCTGCCCATCACCACCGTCGACCCCAAGACCAACCGCCCCTTCAAGCCGGAAACCGGCCGCCAATACGAAGTGGGCCTGCGCTACCAGCCGCCCGGCACCCGCGACAGCTACAGCATCGCGCTGTTCGACCTGCGTCGCCAGAACGTCATGACCTTCGACCGCGAGATGGTGCCCGTGCAGACGGGCGAAGTCATGGTGCGCGGCATGGAACTGGAAATGGCCATGCAGCCCATCACCGGCATGAACCTGCTGCTGTCCTACACCTGGACGCCCGATGCCCGCGTCACCAAGAACGCCAACCCCGACAAGATCGGCACCCAGCTCACCGCTACCCCCCGCAACCAGGCCTCGGCCTGGGGCGACTATCGCTTTGCCAACGGCATCAAGGTGGGGATGGGCGTGCGCTTCGTCGGCGCCACCGACGGCGCCAACAGTTCCGCCCCCGCCAAGGTGCCGGCCTACACCCTGTTTGACGCCATGCTGGGCTACGACTTCCAGCATTGGAGCCTGGCGTTGAATGCGCGGAACCTGGCCGACAAGGTCTACCTGGGGCGTAATTGCGATTCGTATAACTGCGGGTATGGCGAGCGGCGCCGGGTGATGGCCACGGCGACGTATCGTTGGTAGCAGGAAGAGATGGAATCAGACAGCACTTTCGTTGCAGTCCGATTCCCCCCCCACCAGCTGCAAAGCCGTCAGGTGCATAGCATCGGCTTGAATCTGCAAGGCCCCCTGTCGATCGGATCTTGCGGTTTCTTTGGAACGGGTTTGACTTCCGATTTTTGCTCTGGCTGCGGTGCCACGACCACAGGTGCCGGCTTTGGACGAAGTGGTTCTGGAGCAATGTCAATCAGTCCGACAATAAAGCTCAACTCCTTGCCGGAAAGACAAAGAGGATGATTCGCTGACCGCGTGCAGTAGCCGTTGGCAATGGGGCGCAACCGAGTCGCCACAAGCCACGCTCTGAACTCCTGCAGGATTTTTTCATCGGACGGCTGTTGACCAGCCGTCGACTGTGCTGCGAATCCGGTCTGTCCACTGCTTTCGTACAACGGCAGCGAAGCAAGAAGGCTGTAGTAGTTCACCGTCATCTTTGGAAGAACCACGGCGTCAGATGCCGATCCCGCTGATCCCGCCGGCGTCTGAGTCGCTTGGCTGTTGGCAATACCGCTGCGCTGGAGCGTGACGAAGCCGCTGAACGAACCTTTAGCCAGCCCAACCATGCCATCAGACTCATTTTCATTCGACGCATGTTTGGAATCATTGGATTCAGACGACGATTGGATCTGGTTGTCGATCTTGTCCAAGTTTTCAATCGAACAATCGAACGAATTGATGCATTCCCACACGGCAAGGTCGAGATTTCTTGCGTATGTAAGCGCAACATCTCGATTGGCGCTGACTGCTGGTGCCCCGCCTCTCAGAAAATTCTTGAATGAACTCGGATCCTTGATCGCCCTGTCGTAGTCCGCCCCGAGATCGCTGAAATTGTAGTAACTCAGAACGAAGAAATCCTGATCCACGGGAGATACACGGTTCTCCAATTCATCCGGCCAATTGGGCAATGAGCGGTAATTTTGTGTGAAGAAAACGTAGGGGCGCGGGTTAAATTGACCGTCTACTTTGTATTGCGTGAATTTTGCAACCATCTCATCGAGCGTAACCGGGATGCCTCCAAATGCGCCACCGATCTGATCGAATACGACCTTGAGACTCTTGGCGTCAGCTGCGGCTTGAGCCGTCTGCTTGAAACTGGCACTGGCGCTGAACGCGCTGAACCCGCCGGCGGCCTGCGCCTGAATCTCCTCCTTGCGTGACTGGTTAACCTTGGAGATGCTCAAGACTGCGCTCAATCGCCCCCCTTCACGTACCGACGTAACGAAAGAATCGCCACATGCCTGAAGAAAGCGATTGACCCCGTCTTTCGCTCTCAACAAGCGCAGGGCATCATCCGTGAGCCGAATACCGCTGCCTTTTGACGGCTTAACGAAGCGTCCACCCATATCGACAACCGCATTCATCACAACGTTGGCGTCGTACGAGCTGAATCTCTTCTCATTCAGATAGCTACCCGATCCACTGAACGGACCGTAACTTCCTCCTGCAGACCCAGAAATGGAATCGAAATAGGCCGCGCTATTTTCCACCGCAGAAATTGAAGCGGTCAGACTCGTACCAGGAAGTTTTTCAATGCCTCCTTCGATGCAAATATTCGCGCTGGCTCGGTTCAAGAACGAGTTCCAACCTTGACCGATATCCACTCCAGCAGCTGGATATACCCTCGCGATCTGTTCGACAAGTTGCCGGTTGAGGATGTATCCGCTGACGCGACTGGACGGCGATACCGCCGGCGCGGCCGCCATATTGTTCTTGTTCGAAAGCACTAGAGGGAGCAACGGAAATTTGTCGCTAACGCCCAAGTCGGGTGATGTTTCTTGCGTGAACTGCAAGGTTGGCACAAGGAGGAGCGTCCCTGTCACATCGGTATTCGTCGTTGGACTCGCCGTCGGCTGTTGAGCTGCTGCTGCGTTTGCAAGAAACGCCATACTGACTACAAGTGAGAATCTGTTCATGACTTTCCCCATAGCGATATGTCCAAAAATGGTAGTCAATTTTTGTGACAGAAACTAGCCATTTTTAGCAATATGCCGGAGCGGACAGAACCAACGACCTCAGGTCTGGTTGACCAATCCCCCACATAGTGGCACCTTACCCCGAAGTATCCCGTAAGGAACCCCACTTGGACCACCCCCAACCCCTTGTCACCGTCGACGCCGTCTTGCTCACCTTGCGCGCAACCGGCCTGGAAATCGCCCTGCAACCGCGCGGCCGCGAGCCGTTCAAGGGCGCCATGGCCTTGCCTGGCGGCGTCGTGCATGTCGACGAAGACGCCACCACCGAAGCCAGCATCCGCCGCGTGCTGCGCGACAAGACCGGGTTCGAGCCGCGCTACCTGGAGCAATTGCAGGTTTTCTCCGGCCCCGACCGCGATCCGCGCAAGTGGTCGCTGTCGGTTTCCTACGTCGCGCTGGTGCCCGCCGCCGAACTGGAAGCCTCGACGCAAGCCGGGTTCCAGTTCGTCAGCGTCGACGCCCTGCCGCCCCTGGCCTTCGATCACGCCGCCATCGTGGCCGCCGCCGTCGCCCGCCTGCGCGGCAAGTCCAGCTATTCCACCCTGCCGTTCTTCCTGCTGCCGGAACGCTTCACGCTGACCGAGCTGCAGCACACCTACGAAGCCATCCTGCAGACCCGCCTGGAGAAATCCAACTTCCGCCGCAAGATGGAAGCCTGGGACGTGCTGCAAGCCACCGAAGACTACGTGCTGGGCGCCCAACGCCCTGCCCGCCTCTATCGCCTGAAGGACTTCACCCTGTTCGACCGCAGCGTCGGATAAGCGTCACCCCCCTCTCTTGAATCCAGCATAGTTGCAAACAAACAATAAGTAGGCTTATACTGGCCTCACTTAGTTTTAATTTGCCACTAAGGCCACATCATGTTCACCATCACAGCGGTAGCAGCAGGACAACGCCACAGCGCCACCCCGGCCGCGTTCGTGTTCCCCGGCGGCGAAAGCCAGGTCACCGTGCCCGCCGGCCTGCAAGCCCAAGCCGACGCCGCCAGCGAATTCCGCATCCACGCCTTGCTCAAGTCCGCCGACGACGTCATGCAGCTGCTCATGCTGACCGACGCCCTGCGTCGCCTGAACCCCGCCGTGCCCGTGCACCTGGACATGCCCTACGTGCCCTACGCCCGGCAAGACCGCGTCTGCAACCCGGGCGAAGCGCTGGGCGCCGCCGTGTTCTGCAAACTGATCAACGACCAGCAATACGCCACCGTCACCATCGTCGAGCCCCACAGCGACGTCACCCCCGCGCTGTTGCAACGCGTGCGCGTGGTCGACGCCAGCGCCTTTCTCAAGAATGCCCTGGCCGCCCCCGCCTTTGCCAACGGCGTCACCCTGATGGCCCCCGACGCCGGCGCCCGCAAGCGCGTGCAGGCCCTGGCCAAGAAGCTGGGCGTGCCCGACGTGCGCTACGCCGAAAAAGTCCGCGACCCGCAGACCGGCCGCATCACCGAGACCCGCGTGCCCGACGACATCCCCGCCCAGCCCGTGCTGGTCGTCGACGACATCTGCGACGGCGGCCGCACCTTCCTGGAACTGGCCGCCGCCCTGCGCGACACGACCCGCCAGCCCCTGTACCTGTACGTCACGCACGGCCTCTTCAGTAAAGGCCTGGCCGAACTGAACGCCCGCTTTGCCGGCATCTACACCGCCTACGACTGGACGGGTTCCGACGGCGCCGATGCGCCCGTCGTCGTCAACCCCACGCCCGCCGGCACCCACAACTAAGCATCAACGATCAAGTATCAAGAAGGAGTCCGCACCATGAACGCCCCCGCTCCCCGCACCGTCAAGAACGGCATCAACCCCTTCCTGCAAGCCGACTTCTACAAGACTGGCCACCCCTTTCAGTATCCCAAGGGCACCAACAAGATCCTGGCCAACTTCACGCCCCGTTCGGCCCGGCTAGCGCCCGTGCTGCCTGAACTGTTCGACAACAAGATCGTCTGGTTTGGCCTGCAAGGCTTCATCAAGGAAATCCTGATCGACCTGTTCAACCGCGAATTCTTCGGCAAGCCCGCAGGCGCCGCCGTGCGCCAGTACCAGCGCCGCGTCGACAACGCCCTGGGCAAGGGCGCCGTCACCGTCGACCACCTGCAGGCCCTGTACGACCTGGGCTACCTGCCCCTGGAAATCCGCTCGCTGCCCGAAGGCGCCCGCGTCGACATCCGCGTGCCCCCGGTCACCTTCGTCAACACCCGCCCGGAATTCGCGTGGCTGGTGACCTACATCGAAACCCTGTTCAGCTGCGAATCCTGGAAGGCCTCCACCGTCGCCACCATCGCCTTCGAATACCGCAAGCTTCTTACCTACTTCGCCCGCCTGACCGGCAGCCCGATGGACTTCGTCAACTGGCAAGGCCACGACTTCTCGATGCGCGGCATGTCCGGCCTGTACGACGCCCGCAAGAGCGGCGCGGGTCACTTGCTGTCGTTCACCGGCACCGACACCATTCCGGCCATTGATTACCTGGAAGACCTGTACGGCGCGGATTCCGATCGCGAGCTGATCGGCGGTTCGGTCCCCGCCACCGAACACTCGGTCATGTGCCTGGGCAGCAAGGAAGGCGAAATCGAAACCATCCGCCGCCTGGTCACCCAGGTCTATCCGGCCGGCATCGTGTCGGTCGTGTCGGATACCTGGGACTTCTGGCAAGTCGTTACGGATTTTGCGGCGGCATTGAAGCCGGAAATCCTGGCCCGTCAGCCCGATCCGTTCGGCAACGCCAAGGTCGTGTTCCGCCCGGATTCGGGGGATCCGGTGAAGATCCTGACCGGCTACTTCTGCACCGACGTGGCCAGCGTGGAAGACGCCGCGGCACTGGCGGCCGCCCGTCGCGAAGGCTTCGAAGCGGTGCGCGACGTTGCGACCGGCATGTACTGGCGCTTGGACGAAGACGCACGTGCCGCCCAAACGCTGCGCGAACCCGAAGTCAAAGGCGCGGTGCAATGCCTGTGGGACACCTTCGGCGGCGCCATCACCGACCGCGGCTACAAGCTGCTGGACTCGCACGTCGGCCTGATCTACGGCGATTCCATCACCTTGGCCCGGGGCCGGGACATTCTGGTGCGGCTGGAGAAGAAGGGTTTTGCGTCGGGCAACGTTGTTTTGGGCATCGGGTCGTATACCTATCAGTATCTGACGCGTGACACGTTTGGGTGGGCATTGAAGGCGACGTATGCCGAAGTCAACGGCGAGGCCCAGGAACTGGTGAAAGACCCCGTGACGGATTCAGGCGTGAAGCGGTCGGCCAAGGGCTTGCTGCGGGTCGATGAAACCGCGACGGGGTATGTGCTGCGGGATCAGCAGACGGCGGAGCAGGCGGAAGGCGGCGCGTTGGTGCCGGTGTTTCGGGATGGGAAGCTGCTGGTCGAGCAGAATTTGGCGGAGATTCGGGAGCGGCTGCAAGGGTCGTGGGTTTGCCCGGAAGCGGGGACTATCGATTGGGGGAATCGCTTAGGCTGACTGGGTGTATCGCCGACTTCAATGAGCGATTCACCGGGTGGCGGCATTGCGAGTAAGGTATGGGGTACGAGGCCTTGATTGCTCGGCACCCCGGCCTGTGCCACTCGCAGGAATCCGCAAACCATGAAGCCCCTTCGCTCCGCCCTCACCCCCATCCTGATCGCCGTCGCCTGCGCATCGCTGACCGCCTGCGCGGACGCACCGCCCAAGCGCACCGATATGGACTACCGCAGCCGGCCGCCCACGGCGGCCAAGCCCGTGCCCAGCGGCGCTGCGTCCTCGGGGCAGAACCTGACCATTCAGACAGGCGAAGGGGAAAGGCTGAATCTGCCGTGGTTCATTCGGGATACGCAGACCTGGATCAACAGCAACTGATCGGCAGCGGGCCTGCTGCCGAGCGCTACAGGCTCGCAAGCCGCATCGGCAAGACCGATACCCCTATCAGACCTTCCTGCTGGCGCCTGGCAGAGCGTCGCGCCAACATCGCCCATTCCACACACAGACTTCAAGGAATGGAACATGGGCAACAGCCTTGCAGGACAGCGGGTCATGATCGTCGGCGGCAACTCTGGCATGGGCCTGGCCGTCAGTGCGCACTTGATGAAAATGCACTGCCAGGTGCTGATCGTGGGCCGGTCCCGCGACAAGCTTGATGCGGCGCGCGAGCAGTTGAGAGCATTGGGCGACAAGGCCCCCAAGCAAGCGCCAGCCTTCAACGACCCCATCCTGCTTCAAGCGGACGTGACCGACGAAGCACAAGTCCAACAATTGTTCGAAGCAGCAGGCCCGGTGGACCATGTGATCTGCACCGCCGCCGATATCCGCGGCGCCTACGAGCTGCTGCCGCAGCTACCCCTGGACGCGCTGGACCGCGCCATCCGCTCAAAGGTCATCGCGCCCATCCTGCTGGCCAAACACGGCGCGCCGCGCATGCCAGCGCACGGCTCCATCACCCTCACGTCCGGCATTGCCGCCTACCGCCCCAGACCCAAAGGCGTCGCCGTGGCCGCCATCAATGCCGCCCTGGAAGGCGTCGTGCGCGCCATGGCCGTCGAGCTTGCGCCGCTGCGCATCAACGCCGTATCGCCGGGGTGGGTGCGCACGCCCATCTGGAACGACGTGGCGGGCGCGGATAGCGAATCGCTCTTGGCAGCCATGGCCGAACGGCTGCCGGTCGGCCGGGTCGGCACCGGCGACGACATCGCCGATGCCATCGTCTTTCTACTTCGCAATGGCTACACGACCGGCACGGTGCTGCACGTGGACGGCGGGCATCGGCTCGTCTGACGGCGTTGCCGCCAAGCGGATCATGTCGATGAACGCGGCGACGTGGCGGGCCGGTGGCCGGGGCTGGGTGAGCAGGCAGATGGGAAGCCCTTCCCCGCTGCGGGTCGCCAGCGGCCGCCACTCGACGCGGGGCCTTGCCTCAGCGGGCTTCCTGGCCCCTCCCGACGGGCCAGGCATCGTCCCGGCAGGGTTAATGGCCATTTTCGGCAAGATTGATACGCCCAACCCGGCGGACACCATCTGCATCAATGCGGGAACGCTGTCGGCAACGCCGCGGATGCGGGGCCGCGCCGGGGCTTCCTGTAATAGAGCCTCGAGGTATTCCCGATAGCGGCACCCTTCCATCGTGACAATCAGCGGCAACGCCGCCAGGGCGTCCGGCGTGACCAGGCCGGACGACAGGCCCAGGGGATGACCAGCCGAAAAAACCACCACCGGCATATCCCGGGTAATGACCTCCACCTGCAGATTGGCGTCGCTGGCCGGCCACCCGTGCACCAGCCCCAGATCGGCAGTGCCGTTGAGCACGGCCTGAGCGGTGGCCTGGGAGTTTCTTTCCTGGACGGCCACCTGGGCGTCGGGGTGCGTCGCCGCGAAGTGCAGCAGTTGCGGAACCAGGATGCTGGTACACAGCGTTTGCGGGGCCGCAACGCGAATCGTGCCGGCCGGCTCGGCGGCGTTATCGCGAACCTCGCGAAAAGAATCGTCCGCCAGCGCGAGCAACTCGCGGGCCCGGACTGCCAGCTTTTCTCCCGCTGGGGTCAGTTGCAGGCGGTTGTTCTGGCGGAGGAATAGCGGTTGCCCGACAACTTCTTCCAGCGCCCTCACCTGTTCCGTCACGCTGGGTTGCGACAGATGCACCCGTTTCGCGGCTTGCGTGAAGCTCAACGTTTCCACTGCCGCGATGAAGATTTTCAGTTGGCGTAGCTGGAACATGGGGGTCAGGGATTAGGGGTTTGCCGAGCGGATCAAGTTAACCCAACTCGGCCTTGCCTGACTATTGGATCGCAGCCGGCGCGTCGTGCGTCGCGCCGTCACCGTCTGCGTTGTCGCCCTGGCCCGACTGCGCTTGGTCAAGCATCGCGTCGGTCAACGTGCCGATGTGCTCGCATAACCCCTCCACCCCACCCATCAACGCCGTTACCGCCCAGGCGTCCAGCGGCAAAGCGCCCGTTGCATCGGGTTCGGCTGCGCTATTGCCAACCATGCGGACGATGGTCTGGATCGCGTAGCGGGCGCGGTCTATCTGGTGGAGATGCGAAAGGGAGACGGGGCCGAATTCGCGGTCGGAATCGACGGACCAGGGGTTTTGCGTGAGGGGGTGGTGCAGCATGGGGCTGCCTCCTATAGGGCTGAGTCAGGCCGCATGCGTTGCGGCTGTACGCCTATAGCTTTCCGGCTTCCAGTCCGGACTACCTGTGGGGAGGTAGTGGGGGGAGTATATGGCGGGGGGATGGGAGGTGGTGCGGAGTGGGACGTTTTTGCTACTGGTCTAGCATTTGCTAAGACCGAGATTGCTGACTACCACTCATTGCAAGCTGTCCGGCCTTGTCCTTAAAACCTGTCGGTCCAGCCTTCAGCTTCCATGTCCACGAGAAAGCTATCGAGCAACGGTCACTGCTCCTCTATGGATATGCAATGCCCAACCTTTCGGTGAGGTTCGATCAAATCGATAGATAACATCCCAGATCCATTTTCGATTTACACCACTATTTCGCGTCCAACCAAGGCTGACACTGGCCACACAATGTAACCACATGATATAAACATTATTAAATACTACGCTTTCCTATTGCTCTGCATTTTCTAAACAATGCCTCGTGATCAAAGGGCGATCCTTTGCCAATAGGCATCATTCGGAGAACTACCTGATGACAAGACAGCTGAGAGGCAGTGATGGCATGGCGATCAACATTCCCGAAGGGTGGCGTGGTCTTCAAGGTTCTGACGGCCGAATGGTCGCAATACCGGCTGGCAGTAGAGGCCTACAAGGGACAGATGGAAGAGTGGTCGCAATCCAACCCGGAGCGAGAGGACTACAAGGTTTAGATGGGCGAATGGTTGCCATAAGACAAGGATCCCGAGCCGTTCAAGGAAGTGACAGAAGAATGGCCGGAATTCCACCGGGGAAGCGGGCAGTACAAGACGAGCATGGCGGTATGAGAGCAAAGTAATTGGAGCGTTCAATCTCCCTAAGCTGCAACGGATACCTCGCGTCCATTTCTAGAGTGGACGAGGATATCTTTTAGCACCAATTACCCGACAAACTGGTTGGTTACCGGCTCAGAGCAGAGCACTTCATATTTCTTAAACCGAACTCCGTCACATTTATTAATAAAAACGATTTGCAAGCAGTGCAAGTCGCCAAACCTAAAGCCATTTTATATGCCACTCATTCATTATCAGGTATCGAACTATAAAGGCACCTATGCATATCTAAACACTGCCCCACAAGAAAGAACTCTACTTTGTCGAAAACTTGATTTATACCGAAGCATTGTCACCGTAGGCAATCCATCTTTTCTGTCATGGAGAAGCATTCGTGAATTTGGACTTCCCAGGGCCTTATATGAATCAATACTGGAAAAGGTCGCATTAGTAGCGAGCAACATCGAATCCAACAGGGCAGGAATGCGGCGCCACCCCATATTTGACACATATATCCTAGACAAGAAAAGAATCGTTAGCTACAACTTAGGAATGGCATTTGCTAAATTATATTCCGAGAAATTACTAAAGATTCCAAGCTTAATCCATATTGAATCTCTTAAAAAAAGCAGCGCAGTTAAATTTGCTCACTCGACAAACACCCGCCGTCATAAAGAACCTGATCTAGTGGGTCAAACAGGAGACGGCAATTGGCACATCTTTGAGGCAAAAGGTATATCCACCTCCGAATCAAATTTAGCTGGAAAAATTGCGGAGGCAAAACTTCAAATTCGGCAAGTTTCCACCATTCAAGGTGCATTGCCTACAACGGGCACGGCATGTGCGACTTACATCGGCGCAGACAGGATATTTACCCACCTTGAAGACCCACCACCCAACGAGGGGAAAGGCCTTAAACTAATAAAAGAAAAATTCTATGACGCATACTATGCACCTTTTCTACTTGCTGAATCCGGTCTAAAAACAAGTCCAAAAAAAGAACGCATCGACGGTCTCGAAATCGAATTCTTCGACTTAGTCAGAGGTAGTCGAAAAATTCGAATTGGGCTTGACAGAGAAGTTGCCGAACTTATTCGATCAAAGAAATACGATATTTTGCGCGGCACAAGCCAAAAGCTCGAAAAATATTCGTTTTCAACAGACCTCGCCGAACGGTATTCAATTGGTCTTGACGGCTTCGTTTTCAGTTATAGAAACAATTAAAAAATGATCCCAAACAACCGATTCGCCCATGAAAATTCAAACTGTAGCCTGACTGCATATTTTAAAGATTGCGCACCTTGAATTTCGTTGAAATCCGAATGCGCTTAATCGATCAAATTTCGAGTTAAGCGGGAACCCACCTCTTAGACTGAAAGAGGCGAGCACGACTTGGTTTATAGAACTTGAATTTACTACCGGGAGGTGGATTGCATGTCGGTCATTATCGTACCAACTTCTATTAAAGACGCAATGGCGAAGTACATAACTGCAGCGATAGAGCGACTCGACCCCACTCGCTACGCTCAAGAACCAAATTATGTCGCCGCGCTATTAGGGAAACTAGGTCAAACGAGGTACCAGACTACAATTTCGCCAACGAAAACCGTAGTCTCACACCCTATTTAGTGTCCTTAATGGAGAAAATGAACGTGGGAACAGTTCGACGGTTGGTACTCAAAAATTTCAAGCGCTTTAAGGCGCTAGCACTGGAATTCGATCCGGAACTGAACATTCTGGTTGGCGGCAACGAAGCCGGAAAGAGTTCGATACTTCAAGCGATGGATATCGTGCTGACTGCCAGTCGTAGCAAAGTCGAGGGCATTGGGCTCGAAGCACTGTTCAATGCCGCCTGCATTGCCGAGTTCCTTGCTGGCGCCAGGAAAACCGTCGACCTGCCCGAGCTGCTGATCGAGGTCTATTTCGATGGCCTGCAGGGTCGCCACGACCTGGATGGGCGGAACAACAGTAAGGGCGCCGACCACCTTGGCATCAAGATGGTGTGCAAGCCACTTGACGAATACACAAAGGAGATCGAGGCCATCCTTGCGGAGAGGCACGAGAACTTCCCGTTCGAGTACTACGGGGTACATTTCCTGACGTTCACGGACGAGGCTGTCTTTCCGCACAAGAGACCGCTGCGGCACCTGCTGATCGACAGCTCACTGATCAACAACGAGTACGCCACGCGCGAGTACACGCGCGCAATGTATGCGGCGCATGCGAGCGTTGCCCAGCGCAACCTACACGGCTTCGAGTACCGAAAGGCGAAGGCGAAGTTCAAGGACGACGTCTTCAAGACAATGAACGAAGGGCTGGATGCCTACAAGTTCGATATCAGGACCAGTCCGAAGGCTAACGTCGAGACCGACATCATCATCACCGAGGACGACATCCCGGTTGACAGCAAGGGGAAGGGACGCCAGTGCTTTATCAAGACTGAGTTCGCGCTGCGCAACCGGGAGCATTCACTTCACGTCCTTTTGCTGGAGGAGCCCGAGAACCATCTCAGTCAGGTGCATATGCGCAAGTTGATCGAGCGCATCCGTGCCTCCATCAAGAAGCAGCTCTTTGTCGCCACGCACAGCAGCCTTATCGCCACACGGCTGAATCTCCGGAAAGTCCTGATTCTGAGTGAAGATAACCCATCGCAACCGGCAAGCCTAAAGGATCTCAGCCCGGGAACCGCCGAGTTCTTCATGAAGGCTCCCGACAACAATGTCCTGGAACTAGCCTTGTGCAAAAAGGCGATCCTGGTTGAGGGCGACGCGGAATTCATCCTAATGGCGGCTCTCTATCAGATCAGTGCCCCGGGGTGCAGCCTGGATGCCGATAGCGTTCATGTGATCTCGGTCGATGGCACCAGCTTCAAGCGCTACCTCGAGCTTGCCATGCTGCTGGGCATCAAAGTGGCGGCGATCCGAGACAACGACAAGGATCATGCAGCCAACTGCGTCGCGAACTACTCGGACTACGTGTCGGAATCCGTCCAGGTCTTCGCGGACCCCGACAATGCCCGCCATACCTTCGAGGTCTGCATGTACCAAGACAACCAGACCGTCTGTGAGGATCTGTTCGCGGCGGGCCGCAAGACCCTAAGCGTCGAGGAATACATGCTGAAAAACAAGACCGACGCCGCGTTCCAGCTGCTAGAGAAGCAGGGAACCGCGCTGGCAGCCCCGGGTTACATTCAACAGGCGGTGACATGGATAAGAGCGTAGTCTTTGCGGTCGCTGGGTCAGGCAAGACTACCCACCTGGTCACTGCACTGGACGAGACGCGGCGTTTCCTGCTGGTCACATATACCGAGGCCAACTACGAAAACCTGCGCGCGAAGGTCCTCGAGCGCTTCGGCTACCTGCCGCCCAACATCGCGATCTACACCTACTTCAGGTTCTTGCACAGCTTCTGCTACCGGCCATTCCTACGTTCCAAGAAGGACACACTAGGGATCACTTTCAACGCTCCCGACCGGTTTCCGGTCTACCCCTTGACCGATGACCGTCGCTACATGTCGCCTGGGCGCTGGCTCTATGCGAACCGTCTCGCCAAGTTCATCGAGCAGTCTGGCCTAGCTGATGCGGTGGTGGCTCGCATAGAGAAATACTTCGACGTCCTCTTCGTCGACGAGGTACAGGATTTCGGCGGGCATGACTTCAACTTCCTGCTGAGCATCAGCGTGGCCCAGCCGAACATGTGCTTCGTCGGCGACTTCCACCAACACACCTTCGACACGAGCCGCGACGGCAACGTCAATGCCAACCTGCATCAGAATTACGATGCCTACAAGAAGAAGTTTGAGCGAGCTCGACTGAAGGTCGATACCGACAGTCTCAATCGCAGCCGACGTTGCAGCAAAAGCGTCTGCGACTTCATCACTGAGAAGATCGGCATCGACATTCAGGCGCATGACGAGCGGACGAGCATCGTGCGCTTCGAGGACGACCCGGCAGCGGTTGCGGCCCTCTATTTGGATTCGGGGACGGTCAAGCTGTTCTACAAGGAGCACCAGAAGTACGACTGCTTCTCCCAGAACTGGGGCGCGTCCAAAGGCATTGATCGCTATGAGGACGTGTGCGTAGTGCTGAATCCTGGCAATGTGAAGGCCTGGAGCGCCGGCAGCTTCCGAGACATCAACCCGGAGACGCGCAACAAACTATACGTCGCCTGTTCCCGCGCACGAGGCAACCTGACGTTCGTCCCCGAATCCCTGCTGAAGGGGTACAAGCGCTCTTGAGTACTGCTGCGCCGCACGTGAGGAGCCGGTGTCTCGAGCGCGAAGAAAAGGGCGCCAGACTACATTTTCGATTTCC
>NZ_AYMF01000036.1:0-217010 GCF_000633435.1 Achromobacter sp. DH1f
GGCGGGCCTGCAGCAGGGCGGGGCGGACTCGGGGCTGGACCTGATCTCGGCCAAGGGCAACGTCGACGTGCAGGCCCAGCACGACATCCTGCGGGTGCAGGCGCAGAAAGACATCACGATAGGCAGTGCGCAGACCGCGGTGGAATACGCCGCGCCCAAGCGCATCCGCATCGCGACGGCGGCGGGCGCCAGCATCGTGCTCGAAGGCGGCAACATCACCGTCACCGCGCCGGGGCGCATCGACGTCAAGACCGGCAACAAGCAATTCGCCGGACCGGACCGCTTGCCTTATCCATTTCCCCAGATGCCCGAGAGCGTCTGCGTCAGTTGCGCCGTGGAAGCCGCGGCGGGCGGCCAGGCCATGACGGTGAAGAATGCTTGAGGACCGCGATACCTGGATCGATCCGGCCGGCCCCGCCGTCGGCCAGGCGCTGTACGACGCCGCGTGGACCCAGCCGCAGCCCGTTGAGCGCTATGTGCTGCTCGATGCCGCCTTTGCGCCAGGGTTGCCCGCCCGGCTGGCGCGCTGGCTCGAGCCCGAAGACTACTGCTCGCTCTATGCCGGACGCTACGAAGGCGAAGGCCTGGACGAGGTCGCGCCCTACCTGCTGCGCCTGCCCTGGGTGCCCGCGCTGCGCCAACCGCTGTGCGACAAGCTGATGGCGCTGACTCGGGGTAGACCCATGCTCAGCCTGCTGTTCAGCGCGGCCACGCTGGAGCAGCTGGCCGACCACCTGCGCGCGCAGATCGAGGCCGTGGGCGCCGATGGCCGCGCCTATCTGCTGCGCCTGGCGGACACGCGCGCGCTGGCCGCGCTGCTCGACGTGCTGACGCCCATGCAACGCCAGCGCCTGCTGGCGGGCATTGCGCGCTGGTCTTACGTCGACCGCGCGGGTGACCTGCAATCGATCGAAGGCGGCCCGCCGGCCGAACCCGCCATCGAGCCGACGCCCTATCAGATCGACGCGGATCAACAGCGCCAGCTGCAGCACTTGGCTCTGCCGGACGCCATCCTGCGCTTCGTGCAATTGCGCGCCGGCCTGTTCGGCGAGCTGGCCTGCCGCCCGGCCGCGGCGCATCGCCTGATTGACGAAGGCGTGCAGCGCCTGGCACGCCGCGGCGTGGATCACGACGCGCTGGCCTATCGCCATGCCTTGACGCTGCTGCGCCGCCACGGCCTGCTGACCCCCGCCCATTCCTCCCCCACGCCTGTTGTCTCCAGCCTGGAGCCGCAATCATGACGTTCAAGTTCCGCTTCGCCGGCCCATGCCGCGAGATTCCCACGGACCTGGATTTCCAGGAGCAACGCAAGGCCTGCCAGAAAATGGGCGAAAAGGCCGGCACGGATTGCTCGATCGAGTTGTTCTTCGGGTTTTTCTTCGATGGCACGCGCAACAACATGTATGTGTCGGACAAAGCGCGAGACAACACGCAGACGAATGTGGCGAGGTTGCATAACGTATTTGACGATAAGAAAGACCCTAGCTACAGCGCGCGCCAACACCGATTTCGTACCTATGTCGAAGGCGTGGGGACTCCTTGCGTAGATAAGGTGGGTGATCCGGGAACTGGCGTGCATGCGCAGGCGGGAGCCGCAGCGGGATGGGGGGGAGAAGGTCGCATCAATTGGGCTCTGCTGGAATTCCAGAACCATCTGTATTTTCATTACACAGAGCGAGACCTGTTCGAAGACCTGCGCCAAAGTCCCAGAGCCCTGGTTCGGGAAATGAGTACGGATATGTCGATGTCCGGCTTGCAGATCGAAGAGCTGGCAAAGGGCGCCACCCTTCCTTTTGGACCAACGCCTGGTGACGCGGCGGACGTGGCGATTCGACGCGCCCAAGGTCTGGCTTCATCTGTTTGGAGAGTTCTGAGCGTTCATAAAGCCAGACCGAACAATATGGCACGCTATTCCGTGTTGTCGCGTCGTAACCGTGATATGCGGCAGATGCTGTCCGGCTACCTGTCCACAAATCCAAAAGTGGAGCGCATTCGCGTCTCTATCTTTGGTTTCTCTCGTGGCGCGGCCGAGGCACGGGTGTTTGCCAATTGGCTCAAGGACGCCTGCGATGTTCCCGAAGGAATGTCTTTTTACACCCCTCGCGGCGACGGCGTCTTGCGCCTTGGGGGCATTCCTGTGGTCATCGATTTCATGGGCTTGTACGACACCGTGGCCTCGGCCGGCATTGCACAGTCGGCGCCTGGCGAATTGTGGGACGGCCACGGCGCGTGGGCAAGCAAGGAAGACATGGAAGTTCCAAGTATGGTCACTCGCTGCGTCCATATGGTCGGGGCGCACGAAGTGCGAGGATCATTTCCGCTGGACTTGATTGATGGTCGTGGCTTTGAAGAGATCGTCTATCCGGGGGTGCATTCAGACGTGGGAGGCGGCTACAAGCCTGCAGAGCAAGGCCGAGGGATGGCGGATAACGATAAGTTGTCGCAAATTCCTCTGTGCGATATGTATCGGGAAGCCGTGACGGCCGGCGTGCCCTTGAGGTTGCACACGGCGCCTGCTCGCGACAAGGCCCGGTTTGAAGTGTCGGCCAACCTGCGTAATGCATTCAATGCCTACGTCGAGAACACTCGCGATATATCCAGTGGGCAATCATCGACCCGCCGAATCATGTACAACCACTACGTTCAGTACGTGCGCTGGCGACGCCTTCGTGTTGATCGCGGGCCTGAGTGGCTGGGCGGCATTCCCAGTGCGCTACGGGCCAAGGCGAACAATCCTCAGGACTACGAGGATCTGGTGCAAGCCAACGACGAGTTGCTGCTGGAGGTTCGAACGTTGACTGCGAACAATGCGCTTGAACGCAGCTCAACCCCGAATGTGATGCCGGGTGCGGAAGGCGCTCGGCTCTATGACAGTGTCATGTTGGCATTGCGAGGCAACAAAGAGAAGATGTGGCTGGATCAGATGCGCACCGTCTGGAACCTTCCTGGCAGGCCCGTCGCCGCGGTGATTGATCTTCTGGACAATTATGTGCACGATTCAAGGGCCTGGTTCAAGCCTCTGGGCAAGGATGACGACGTGTGGATGAGCATCCAGCGTGATCGTCTCAAGCAATTGGACCAGCGTGAAAAGCTGGCCGAACGATATGTATCGACCGGTCGGGCTGACCTGGCCTGGCCAATGATGCCCAGCAAGGAAGAGCGGGCAGAGTTGGTTGCCTATCGAGCAAATCCCAATGCCGTGCCGTTGCAGGCCGGTGGACGGGAGTTTTACTCTCAATGGGGCTATTTGCGCTGGCGCTCTGTCTACTCCAATCCTCAGGTTCGGGCGCAACGGGAGGCGCAGCAGGACCGGGAGAATACGCAGCGTGCCCTTCAGAACATGCCGATCAATTTCAACGCGATTCCCAGGTTTTAGTCATGCAGTCCTCAAGCATACGTAAACGTCGCTCGTTGTCTCCCTATTTATTTCGTGCTGCTCGGCTTGTCGTTCCCGGGATCCTGGTTGTGGCACAAGGACTGGTTGCCACGCTTTCCTGGGCGCAACACGCACCCGCGCCGGAGACGATTGCTTTGCGGCTTGGAATCGTCAACTACCTGGGTGAAGGGTTGAGCCCTGTCTACATAAACCAAGGTTGGGCGGGAAGCGTTCGTTCTCAAGCCTATACCTCCAGTACCTGCTGTGTTTCGGTACCAAAGAAATGGGTGCCTGGCATGACAATGCGGGTCGAGTGGAATTCGGATTCCATGTTCGAGCGCGGACAAAACGCGTTGATGGTGTGGGACGCGCCTGTCTTGCCTTACGACATTTCGTATAGCGGCTATGCATGGGCGGTGTTTCTACCCAGCGGGGAGATATTCGTGCAGCCTTCGGCATCTGGTCCTGGCGCTGAAGGGTTCATGAATGGGTTGCCTGAACCCGGTAAGGCGACCGAGGCTGAATTGAAGCAGTTCATCGAGAAGACTCAACCCAAGCCTTGACCCCCGGGCGACCGCGCACCTCGCCCGCATCCCCGCCAGGCGCCACCCCGGCAGGCGGCCCGCGGCTGTTATGATGCCTGGATATATAACCAGTTGTCAGGCCGGCCTTTGCGCGCCTGGCTGCCAGCCCCGCGCGCCATGTCCGACCCGACCCTTCCGCCTTCCAACAGCCGTCCCGACCCCTTGGCCGACCTGAATCCGGCCCAGCGCGAGGCCGCCGAATTCGGCGTGGCCGGCGCGGGTGACGACGGTCCCTTGCTGGTCATCGCCGGGGCGGGGTCAGGCAAGACCAACACTTTGGCGCACCGGGTTGCTCACCTGATCCTGAACGGCGCCGACCCGCAGCGCATGTTGCTGTTGACGTTCTCGCGCCGCGCCGCCCAGGAAATGGAGCGCCGCGTGGGATCGGTGCTGCAACGGGTCATGAACCTGCGCGGCACCCAGCAGGCGCCGTCGCTGCCGTGGGCGGGTACGTTCCACGCCATCGGGGCGCGCCTTTTGCGCGATTGCGCCCAGCGCATCGGCCTGTCCGAAGCCTTCACCATCCATGACCGGGGCGACGCCGAAGACCTGATGGGCATGGTCCGGCACGAGCTTGGGCTGTCGTCCACCAAGTCGCGCTTTCCGCTCAAGGGCACCTGCCTGGCGATCTATTCGCGGGTGGTCAACAGCCAGACGCCGGTGGCCGACGTGCTGCACGGCGCCTTTCCGTGGTGCGCCCAATGGGAAGACGAACTCAAGAACCTGTTTCGCGCCTATGTGGCGGCCAAGCAGGACCAGCAGGTGCTCGATTACGACGACCTGCTGCTGTACTGGGCCGAAATGATGGGCGATGCGGCCATTGCCGCCGACGTCGGCGGGCGCTTCGACCATGTACTGGTGGACGAATACCAGGACACCAACCGCCTGCAATCGGCCATTCTGCTGGCCATGAAGCCGGACGGCCGCGGCCTGACGGTGGTAGGCGACGACGCCCAGTCCATCTATTCGTTCCGCGCCGCCACGGTGCGCAATATCCTGGATTTCCCAACGCAGTTTCCCAAGCCGGCGCGGGTCATCACGCTGGACCGCAATTACCGTTCGACCCAGCCCATTCTCACCGCGTCCAACGCGGTCATCGGCCTGGCGACCGAGCGTTACGCCAAAGACCTCTGGACCGACCGCACGTCGTCACAACTGCCCGAACTGGTCACCGTCAGCGACGAAGGCGGGCAGGCCCGCTGGGTGGCCGATCAGGTGCTGGCCCAGCGCGAGGGCGGCGCCACGCTGAAGTCGCAGGCGGCGCTGTTTCGCACGGCCAGCCACAGCGCCGCGCTGGAACTCGAACTGACCCGTCGCAATATCCCGTTCGTCAAATTCGGCGGGCTGCGTTTCCTGGAAGCGGCCCACGTCAAGGACCTGCTGTCGCTGTTGCGCTGGGCCGAAAACCCGCGCGGCCGCATGGCGGGTTTTCGCGTGGTGCAGTTGCTGCCCGGCATCGGGCCGGCCACGGCCGGCAAGCTGATGGACGCCATGGCGCAGTCGGCCGAGCCGCTGCGCGCGCTGCGCGAATTCAAGCCGGGCGCGGCGGCCCAGGCCGAGTGGGGCGCGTTTGCCGATACCTACGCCGCGCTTGCCGACCCGGGCCTGCGCTGGCCGGCCGACGTCGACCTGGCCCTGCGCTGGTACGCCGGCCAGCTCGAACGCCTGTACGACGATGCCCGGGTGCGCAAGACTGACCTGGACCAGCTGGTGCGCATCGCCGCCGGCTACCCGTCGCGCGAGCGTTTCCTGACCGAACTGACGCTGGACCCGCCCGATGCCACCAGCGACGAATCCGGCGCCCCGTCGCGCGACGAAGACTACATGATCCTGTCCACCATCCATTCCGCCAAGGGCCAGGAATGGAAGGCCGTGTACGTGCTGAATGTGGTCGACGGCTGCATTCCGTCCGATATGAGCACCGGCACGGCCGAGGAAATCGAAGAAGAGCGCCGCCTGCTGTACGTGGCCATGACGCGCGCCAAGGAACGCCTGCAACTGATCGTGCCGCAGCGCTTCTACGTGCACCAGCAGACCGGCATGGGCGACCGCCATGTGTACGGGTCGCGCACCCGCTACATCACCAACGCCATGCTGCCGCTGTTCGACCACCTGCCCAAGCTGCCCGACCTGCCCGGCAGTCCGCGCGAACCCAAGTCGCCCCAGGCGCCGCAGGTCGACGTGGCCAAGCGGGTGCGCAACCTGTTCGCCTAGGGGGGCCTCGGCAGGGACGGCAGATGGGGCTGACCGGCTGGGGCTGAACAGCGGCGCTGGGCTATCATCGGCCCATATCGATACGCTGTTTCCGCAAGGGCTCGCATAGCCGGAGGATGCCTATGTCTACCGAAGAAAACGCCGCCACCGATCCCCACAAAGGCGAGGTCGTGGCGTCCATTGCCTATGTGAACGGCAGGCGCGAGCGCGAGGTGCCCATCAGCGAGGTGGGCCAGTACGTCAATCAAGACCGCAGCATGCTGTGGGTGGGGCTGCGCAACCCCAGCCCCGAACTGCTGGGCCAGGTGGCCCGCGAGCTGGGCGCCTGCGACAAGAACCAGGAAGAAATGCTTGAGCCGCACCGCCGGCCCAAGATCATCGACTACGGCAACATGGTGCTCATCGTGGCCATCACGGTCGAGGTCGAAGCCGAGCGCCCCATCTTCGGCGAAACCCAGTTCCTGATCGGCGAAGGGTTCCTGGTCACCGTGCGGCGCGGCGCCACCGCCGGCCACAGCCCCTTGCGCGAACGCCTGGAAGCCTCGCCCGACCTGCTCAAGCGCGGCAGCGACTACGTGGCCTCCGAACTGCTGGACTGGCTGGTGGACCGCTACGTGGCCGCCGCCGGAAAGATCGAATCGGTGGTCGAGGGCGCCGAGCAGAAGCTGCTGATCCGCGGCGCGAAAGATTCCGACATCCGCAAGCTGTACCGCCAGCGCCGCGACCTGCTGCGCATCCATACCGTGGTGTCGCCGCTGGTCGAGATCAGCCGCCGCCTGGCCCGGGTCGAGATGTCGGCCGTGGACGAGCACGCCCGGCCGTATTTCGGCGAAGTGGCCGACCGCGTGTCGCGGGTCGATGAACTGTTCAACGCGCTGCGCGAATCGCTGGCCTTCGCCTTTGAAGCCAGCCTGATGATCGGCCAGGCCGCGCAGAACGACACCACCCGCAAGCTGGCGTCCTGGGCGGCCATCCTGGCCGTGCCCACCGCCATCGCTGGCATCTACGGCATGAACTTCAAGTTCATGCCCGAACTGGAATCGCCGTTCGGCTACCCCATCACCCTGGGAGTGATTGTCTCGGTCTGTTCGTTCCTGTACTGGCGGTTCCGCAAGTCGGGCTGGCTGTAGCCACGTCAGGGCGGCGGGGGGGGCACCGCGCCTTGCCTGCGCCGCCCGGGCTTGTGGCACACTGCCTCTCGTTTCCCTATCCGGAGCCCGGCTCGTGCGCGGCAAATCTCCCTTTGGCGGCGCCAGCAAGCTGACCGCCCTGATCGTCGCCCTGGTCCTGGCCGCGGCCGGCGCCCTGGTCAACTGGCTGCAGCCGTCGGGGCAGGGCGGCCAGCGGCCCGGCGCCAGCGCACCGGCCTCTCAAGGCAAGCCCGGCGCCGCGCCTGCTGGCGGTGTGCCGGCCGGCAGCTATACCCTGACCGGCATGATCGTCAACGTCGCCGACGGCGATACTGTCACGCTGCGCGCGCCCGACGGCCAGCGCCGCATCCGCCTGGACAGCATCGACGCACCCGAAGAGGGCCACGGCGCCGACCAGCCCGGCCAGCCCTACGCCGAGGCCGCGCGCAAGAACCTGGCCGACCTGGTGGCCGGCAAGACCCTGACTGCGCAGTGCTACGAAAAAGACCAATACGGACGCGACGTCTGCGCGCTGATCCTGGACGATGGCCGCTCGGCCAACCGCCTGCAGGTCGAGGCCGGCTATGCCTGGGCCTACACCGCGCGCCAGGGCGCCTATCTGCACGACCAGGCCATGCCCGGCCTGCAACGCCAGGCCAAGGCCGCCGGCCGCGGCCTGTGGGCCGGCAAAGACCCCATGCAACCCTGGAAATGGCGCTACGACTGCTGGCGCCAGCGCCAGTGCGGCTGACCCGCCCGGCATCCTAAGGGGATGCCTGGGTACTGGGGCAGGGGCACCTTTGCTATCCTCTGTCGCACTGAATAGAAGGAAAGGTTTCCATGCTTGCTTTGAAGCGGCTTTGGGCGGCGGCCATGCTGCTGTTGCTGGCGTTGGCGGGCTGCTCCCAGGAAAGCAGCCCCATCAACAGCCCGTACCCGTCCGGCGCCGAAGGCCAGAACACCCTGTATTCCGCCTTCGTCAAGCGTTCGCCCAAATACCTGGACCCGGCCAGCTCTTATTCCGGCGACGAAACCCCTTATACCTACAGCATCTATGAGACGCTTTACGGGTACCACTACCTCAAGCGGCCGTACGAGCTGATCCCGCGGGCCGCCGCGTCCATCGACCCGCCGGTCTACCTGGATGCGCAGGGCAAGGTCCTGCCGGCCGACACGCCGGGCGAGCAGATCGCCGAAAGCGTCTACGACATCAAGATCAAGCCGGGCGTGCGCTTTGCGCCGCACCCCGCCTTCGCCCGCAAGACCGACGGCAGCTACGACTACTTCCCGCTTGCGCCGGAAGACCTCGAAGACAAATACGCCATTCCCGACTTTCCCCGCACCGGCACGCGCGAGCTGGTCGCCGACGACTACGTCTACGCGTTTCGCCGCCTGGCCAGCCCGCGGGTGGTGTCGCCCATCTATTCGCTGATGGCCGAATACGTCAGCGGCCTGAAGGACTACGGCGACCGCCTGCGCCAGCGCGACCAGGCCTTGCGCCGCGACCTGCCCGGCGGCGCGGGCGCGTCCTGGCTGGACCTGCGCGAGCCCGACGGCTTCACCGGCGTGCAGGCGCTGGACCCGCACACGCTGCGCATCCGCGTCAACGGCAAGTACCCGCAGTTCAAGTATTGGCTGGCCATGACCTTCACGGCGCCGGTGCCCTGGGAAGCCGACCGCTTCTACAACCAGCCCGGCATGGCCGAGCACGACCTGTCGCTGAACACCTGGCCCGTCGGCACCGGCCCCTACATGCTGGCAGAATCGCTGCAGAACCGCCGCCACGTACTGGCGCGCAACCCCAACTTCCACGGCGAGCCCTATCCCTGCGAAGGCGAGCCCGGCGACAAGGCGGCCGGCCTGCTGGCCGACTGCGGCAAGCCCACCCCCTTCATCGACCGCGCGGTATTCAGCGTCGAAAAAGAGGCCATTCCGCTGACCGGCAAGTTCATGCAGGGCTACTACGACGTGCCGCAGATCGAGCGCGGCGAGTACGGCGTGGCCATGCTGGTGGCCGCGGGCGACAGCCAGGACAAGGCGCGCAAGTACCAGGAACACGGCATCCGCCTGCCCACCACGGTCGAAACCGCCAACTGGTACATGGGCTTCAACTGGCTCGACCCGGTGGTGGGCAAGGGCGACACGCCCGAGCAGGCCGAAAAGAATCGCAAGCTGCGCCAGGCCATCAGCATCGCGTTCGACTGGGAAGAATACGTGGCGGTGTTCGAGAACAGCCAGGCGTCCGTGGCCTACGGTCCGGTGCCGCCCGGCGTGCTGGGCTACCGCGAGCCGCCCGAAGGCGTGAACCCGGTGGTCTACGACCTGGTCGACGGCAAGCCGGTGCGCAAGTCGGTCGACGTGGCCAAGCGCCTGCTGGCCGAAGCCGGCTACCCCGACGGCCGCAACGCCGTGACCGGTGCGCCCCTGGTGCTCTACTACGACTCGATGCAGGGGGGCGGCTCGAATCCCACGTTTGACTGGATGCGCCGCCAGATGGCCAAGATCGGCGTGCAGATGGATGTGCGCGCCACCGACTACAACCGCTTCCAGGACAAGATGCGGCGCGGGTCGGCGCAGATCTTCCTGTGGGGCTGGAACGCCGACTACCCCGACGCCGAAAACTTCCTGTTCCTGCTCTACGGCCCCAACGCCAAGGCCCAGGACGGCGGCGAAAACGCCGCCAACTACGACAGCCCCGAATACAACCGCCTGTTCGAGCAGATGAAGTTCCTGGACGACGGCCCCGAAAAGGAAGCCCTGATCGCCCGCATGGTCGCCATCGTGCAGCGCGATGCGCCCTGGATGTTCGGCTACTTCCCGATGTCAGGCGGCGCCTACCAGCAGTGGGTCGGCAACGCCAAGCCCACCCAGATGGTGCGCAACACGCTGCAGTACATGAAGATCGACCCAGCCCTGCGACAAAGCAAGATCGACGAATGGAATTCCCCCATCTGGTGGCCGGTGGGCCTGTTCGCGTTGCTGATCGCGCTGGCGATCTGGCCGTCGTACCTCGCGCTCAAGCGGCGTGAACGGCAGACCGCGTTTGGCCACGGTCCGCGCAAGGAGCATCAATCATGATCGGCTACATCATCCGCCGGCTGCTGTATGGCGTGCTGATCCTGATCGGCGTGAACCTGTTCACCTTCATCCTGTTCTTCGCGGTGAATACCCCCGACGACATGGCGCGCCTGGCCATCGGCGGCCAGCGCATCAGCCAGGACGCGGTCGAGAAATGGAAGGTCGAACACGGCTACGACAAGCCGCTGTTCTACAACACGCAGGCCAGCGGTTCCGCCCAACTGACCGACACCGTGTTCTACCAGCGCTCGGTGCCGCTCCTGGTGATGGACTTCGGCCGGTCCGACGGCGGCCGCGACATCGGCCGCGAAATCCAGACCCGCATGGGCCCCAGCCTGGCGCTGGCCGTGCCTACCTTCTTCCTGGGCCTGTTCGCCAGCATCGTCTTTTCGCTGACGCTGGTGTATTTCCGCGCCACCCGGCTGGACTTCTGGGGCGTGGTGGTCTGCGTGATATTGCTGTCCATTTCCAGCCTGTTCTACATCATCGCGGGGCAGTGGCTGTTCGCCAAGCTATTGCAGCTGGTGCCGTTCTCGGGCTTCGAGGGCGGGCTGGACATGGTCAAGTTCCTGGCGCTGCCGGTGCTGGTGGCGATCGTGTCGCGGCTGGGGCCCGAAGCCCGCTTCTACCGTACCCTGTTCCTCGAGGAAATCGGCAAGGATTACGTGCGCACCGCGCGCGCCAAGGGGCTGGCCGAACGCGTGGTGCTGTTTCGCCACGTGCTGCGCAACGCCATGCTGCCCATCCTGACCAGCACCGTGGCCGCCTTGCCGCTGCTGTTCATGGGCAGCCTGATCGCCGAGTCGTTCTTCGGCATCCCCGGGCTGGGCAGCTACACCATCGACGCCATCAACGCACAGGACTTCTCCATCGTGCGCGTCATGGTCTTCCTGGGGGCGTCGCTGTATATCGTGGGGCTGATCCTGGCCGATATTTCCTACACGCTGGCTGATCCCCGCGTTCGATTCGAGTAGCCGCCATGCCCCAATTCGTATTCCTCTGGACCGATATTGCGCTGTGGCTGATGGTGCTGGGCGCGCTGACCTACGCCTGGCGGGTGCGCCGCAGCCCGAACCTGCGCTCGACCTGGGCGCGCGTGGCGCGCGATACGCCGGCCATGTGTTCCGCCGTGGTGCTGGCGGCGTTTGCCGTGGTCGGCCTGCTCGACTCGGTGCACTACCGCCCCTTGCTGCCGCCCGCGCCGGGCGTTGCCGCCGACGCGCCGCGCGTCTATGCGCCGGCCGTCAAGTCGGCGCTGGACGGCCTGTTGAGCGGCTCGGTGCTGACGCGGCCCGAGAAAACCTATTCCCGTCCGCTGGCCGTGCGCCAGTTCACCAAGGAAACCCTGCTGGTCGATGACAAGCCGGTGCGCGATTTTCCGCGCCTGCGGGCGGCGGGCACGCACTTGGCCGACCCCGACCGAGACTATGCCGGCGACCTGTCCCGACGGCTGGGCCTGGGGCTGGCAGCCGGCCTGGCGGTGGCGCTGGCCGGCACGGGCCTGCTGTTCGCCGGCCTGGCCCGGCGCGCGGGCGCGTCTGCGGCAGCCCAGGCGCTGTTCGGCGGCCATTCGGATGTGCCCTGGCGCGCCATGGCCATCACCTTCACGCTGCTGTGCCTGGCGGCCGGGGCGCTGGCGGGCCTGTCCACCGGCTACCACGCGCTGGGCACCGACCGCATCGGCAACGACGTGCTGTGGCAGGCCCTGAAAAGCATTCGCACCGCGCTGGTCATCGGCAGCCTGACCACCCTGGCGATGCTGCCGCCGGCCATCGTGTTCGGCATCGCGGCCGGCTATTTCAAGGGCAAGGTCGACGACGCCATCCAATACCTCTACACCACCATCACCTCGATTCCCGGCGTGCTGCTGGTGGCCGCCTGCGCGCTGATGATGCAGGTCTACATCGATAACCACGCCGACCTGTTCGATACCTCGGCCGCGCGCGCGGACCTGCGCCTGTTCCTGCTCTGCATGATCCTGGGCCTGACCGGCTGGGCCGGCCTGTGCCGGCTGCTGCGCGCCGAAACGCTCAAGCTGCGCGAGCTGGAATACGTGCAGGCGGCGCGGGCCTTCGGCGTGTCGCACTGGCGCATCATGACGCGCCACCTGCTGCCCAACGTGGCCCACCTGGTGCTGATCACCGTGGTGCTCGAATTCTCGGGGCTGGTGCTGTACGAGGCCGTGCTGTCCTATCTGGGCATCGGCGTGGACCCCAGCATGAATTCGTTTGGCTCGATGATCGATGGCGCGCGGCTGGAAATGTCGCGCGACCCCATGATCTGGTGGAACCTCATGACCGCCTTTCTGTTCATGCTGGCGCTGGTGCTGGCGGCCAACCTGTTCGCCGACGCCGTGCGCGATGCCTTCGATCCGCGCACCCGCCGCTACAAGCCCAGCCGCCTGCCGGGCCTGGGCCTGTTCGGCCGCCGCCCCGACGCCGTGCTGGCCGCCGACGCCCGCTCATCCAAGCCCGGAGACGCCCCGTGACGCATGACACCCCATTGCTGGCCGTGCAGGGCCTGGACGTCGATATTGCCGGCGAAAGCGGCATGACGCATGCGGTCAAGCGCCTGCAGCTGGCCATTTCGCAGCGCCAGACCTTTGCGCTGGTCGGTGAGTCCGGCTGCGGCAAGAGCATGACGGCGCTGGCGTTGCTGCGCCTGCTGCCGGATGCCGGGCGCATCGTGGGCGGCCAGATCGAACTGGACGGCGAAGACCTGAACCGCCTGCCCGAAAGCGCCATGCGCGGCGTGCGCGGCGGGCGCATCGGCATCATCTTCCAGGAACCCTCCACCAGCCTGAACCCCGTCATGCGGGTGGGCGACCAGATCATCGAAACGCTGGTGGCGCATACGCCGCTGCGCGGCGCGGCCGCACGGGCGCGGGCCATTGACTGGCTGCGCCGGGTGGGCATTCCCGAACCCGAGCGGCGCGTGGACGATTACCCGTTCCAGTTTTCGGGTGGCCAGAAGCAGCGCGTCATGATCGCGATCGCGCTGGCGGCCGAGCCGCTGCTGCTGATCGCCGACGAACCCACCACCGCGCTGGACGTCACCGTGCAGGCGCAGGTACTGGACCTGCTGGCCGACATCCAGCAGGAAATGGGCATGGCCGTGCTGCTCATCACCCACGACCTGGCGGTGGTGAAGAACGTGGCCCACCACGTGGCGCTGATGCGCGGCGGCGAGATCGTTGAAAGCGCCAGCGCGGAAGAATTCTTTCGCGCGCCCAAGCACCCGTACGCGCGCCAATTGTTCGATGCCATTCCTACCTTCGAGAAGCGGGGCGTGCCGCTCAGCCAGCCGGGCCGCGACGCCCAGGCACAGGACCCGGCCGCCGCCCGGCGCCGGGTGCGCGATCCCGGCGTGGTGCTGGACGTGCAGGACCTGAAGGTGCACTACCCCGTGCGCAAGGGGCCGCTGCGGCGCGTGGTGTCGTGGGTCAAGGCCGTCGACGGCGTCACCTTCACGCTGCGCGCCGGTGAAACGTTGGCGCTGCTGGGCGAATCCGGCTGCGGCAAGACCACTACCGGCAAGGCGCTGCTGCGCCTGATCGACGGCGCGAATATTTCCGGCCGCGCCATGCTGCAAGGGCAGGACCTGCTCTCTGCCGACCGCAGCCGCTTGCAGCGCCTGCGCCAGGACATCCAGATCGTGTTCCAGGACCCCTACGCCTCGCTGGACCCGCGCATGCGGGTGGGCGACATCCTGGACGAGGGCCTGGCATCCCTGCGCCGCGGCATGAGCGCGCAGGATCGCGCGGCCCATGCCGCCCGGCTGATCGAACGCGTCGGCCTGCCGGCCAATACGCTGGCGCGCTATCCGCACGAGTTCTCGGGCGGACAGCGCCAACGCATCGCCATCGCGCGGGCCCTGGCGGTCGAACCCAAGGTGCTGATCTGCGACGAGCCGACCTCGGCGCTGGACGTGTCGGTGCAGGCGCAGATCCTGGACCTGCTGCGCGAATTGCAGGAAGAATTGGGCATCGCCTATCTCTTCATCACGCACAATTTCGGCGTGGTCGAATACCTGGCGGACCGCATTGCCGTCATGGAGGGCGGGCGCATCATCGAATTGGGCGAAGCCGACACCGTGCTGCACGCGCCGCGCCAGGACATGACCCGGCGGCTGCTCGAGGCGGTACCGCGCTTGCAGTTCGGCCCCTTGTCCGCCGACTGAAACCCGCGCAAGCCCCTCGCGCCCCGGCGGGCGAGGGGCCGCGGTTTCGTGCAATACTGTCGTTTCGAACCCCGCGAAAAACGACCTTCCGATACCGCCGGCCCCGCGCCGCCCGGAACGTCGCGCACACGTCACCCCGCATTTGCGTCAGGTTGGCCAGCGATCCCCCGACATCCCGTCGGACCGTCACGAGCAGCAGCGCCCACAACGCGCCTTGCCCGTACTACCGGAACGCGCCATGAACCTCGCCATCCCCGCAGCAAACTCCCTGTCCCATGCCCGTATCGCCATTGTCGGCGCCGGCCTGGGCGGCCTGACGCTCGCACGCGTCCTCCACCGGCACGGCATCGCCGCCACCGTGTTCGAAGCCGATGCCTCGCCCGACGCGCGCAGCCAGGGCGGCTTGCTGGACATCCATGCGCATAACGGCCAGATCGCCCTCAAGGCCGCCGGCCTGCTCGAGGCCTTCCTGGCCCTGGCGCTGCCCGGCGAGGACGCCAAGCGGGTCGTCGACCGCCATGGCCGCATCCTGTTCGATCGCCCTGGCCAGACCCAACCCGCCCGGCCCGAAATCGACCGGGGCGCGTTGCGCCGCTTGCTGGTCGCATCCTTGCCTGACGGCACGATCCAATGGGGTCACAAACTTGCCCACGCCGACGCTTTGGGCGATGGCCGGCACCGCCTGGCATTTGCCCAGGGTGCATCGTTCACCGCCGATCTCGTGGTGGGCGCCGACGGCGCCTGGTCACGCATCCGGCCGCTGCTGTCGGCGGCCATGCCGACGTACGTCGGCACGACCTTCATCGAAACACGTTTGGTCGATGGGGACCGCCGCCATCCCGCCAGTGCACAACTGATCGGCCGCGGCACCCTGATGGCCGTCGAGCCCGGCCAAGGCATCCTGGGCCATCGCTACGCGAACGGTACCCTGCAAGCCTATGTGGCGTTGAACCGGCCGCAGGCCTGGTTCAGCGCGATCGACTTCACCTGCCGGCCGTCTGCCCTGGCGCGGATCGCGCAGGAATTCGACGGCTGGGCTCCCGCATTGCACGCGCTGGTGACCGAAGGCGACGCCGACCTCATCGTCAGGCCGCTGCATGCCTTGCCGCTCGCGCATCGTTGGGATCGTGTGCCCGGCGCGACCCTGGTCGGCGATGCGGCGCACCTGATGTCTCCGTTTGCAGGAGAAGGCGCCAACCTGGCCCTGTACGACGGCGCCGAACTGGCCCATGCGCTGTGCGCGCATCCTGCCGACATCGAGGCGGGCCTGGCCGCGTACGAACAGGCCCTGTTTCCCCGCAGCGCGTTAGCCGCTACGCAGACCGCTCGCAACCACGAACACTTTTTCGGCGCGCACGCGCCAGCCAGCGTGGTGGCATTGTTCGCCCGGCATTGAATCCGCCCACCGCCACCGACCTGGAACGAAGGCCCGACGGTCGGGCAACCCAAAGAAAACCGCGCCCCGGTCCTTGCGGATCGGGGCGCGGTGCGTGGGCCGCCTGCGCGGCCGGATGTCACTCGTGTGCGCTGCGTGTTTCCAGCCACACCAGGGTGTCGTGCCGCAGGGCGCGGACACATTGCGCCAGGAAAGCATGCACCACTTCCAGCTCGGCGGCGTCGTAGCGGCGCGCCATCAGCACTACCGCTTCAGCCACCCACTGGCGTTCCTGGGCCAGTTGCTGGCACGCTTCCTCGACCGGCCGGATCACGATCATCCGGCGGTCCAGCGGGTGGCGGCCCCGCTGCACGTACCCGGCGGCTTCCAGGCGATTGATCAAGGCGGTGGCGCCGCCGGAGCTGATGCCCATCAGCTGGGCCAGCTGGCCCGTGGGCAGGGCATCGAACTCCATCACCAGTTCCAGCGCTTTCAGATCCGCCAGGGGGATACCCAGTTTCTCCGCCAGGGCCGACTGGCACGCCGCGTTGTACACGGCGAACTGCCGACCCAGCATCAGGGCGATATCGTCAAGCATTCCGGGCCGCAGATCGTTGTTGCGAGATTCAGGCATCACGGTCACATGCTCGTGGTGAACGATGGTTTCTTGTTGCAGCATGGTTCGCTCCCTCACGGATCCGGTGGATTACTTCTTGCCCGACGCGCCGCCGAGCAGGCCGCCCAGCAATCCGCCGTTGTTGGTGCCGTTGGTGGTAGTGGTGCCGCCAAGCGCTGCCGTCACCCCGCCCAGCAATCCACCCAACAGGCCGCCGTTGTTGGCCGTGCCCGCGGCGCCGGCACCGGCACTTGCCCCGGCACCCGCACCCGCGGCTCCCGCGCCTGCGTTGACCGTCGCACCGCCCGTCACCCCGCCGAGCAAGCCGCCGAGCAGGCCGCCGTTGGCACCCGCCGTACCGCCCGTCGCGCCGCCAGCCGTACCCGTCACGCCGCCAAGCAGGCCACCCAGCAAACCGCCGTTGGCGCCGCCCGTGGCGCCACCGGTCCCACCGGTCACGCCGCCGAGCAGGCCGCCCAGGAGGCCGCCGTTGGCCCCGGTGCCGCCCGTGGCGCCGCCCACGCTGCCGGTCACGCCGGCAAGCAGGCCGGTCACCGGCGCCAGCAGGCCGCCATTGGCGCCCGTGGTGCCGCCGGTCACACCGCCCAGGATGCCGGTGATCGGGCTGAGCAGGCCGCCGTTATTGCCGCCCGTGGCGCCGCCCAGGCCCAGGCCGCTGGTCAGGGAGGCGACGGCGCCGGTGGCGTTGGCCAAGGTGGCGCCGAGCGGGTTGGGGTTGCCCGGGGTGGCATTGAGCAGGCCGCCCGCGCTGCTGACCGCGCCGCCCAGGCCTTGCAGCACGCCATTCAGGCCCGCCACATTGCCGCCAGGCAGTTGGTTGCCCAGATTGCTGACCGTGCCGCCCAGGCTGTTGAGGATGCCGGCCACCGGTGCGCCCAGCTTGGTGGTGGCGCCGACTTGCTGCGTCAGGCCGACCACGGTGCCCGCCACGGGGCTGGCCGTCGGGTCCAGCGCTGCGCCGATGCCGCCCAGCATCGGCTGCAGGCCCAGCGGCAGGACGTTGTCGACCGTCTTGCCGACATTGCCCAGCGCCGGTTCCAGCAAGGGCTTGGACGGGCCGTTAAGCACGCCGCCCGTCACGCCGCCCACCAGTTGGGTCACGGGATTGAGCAGGCCGCCATTGCCGGACAGGCCCGACGTCAGGGCGCCGACCGCGTTGGTGGCGTTGCCGAGGATGGTGGTCAGGGGTTGCGGATTCTTCGGGTCGGCATTGAGCAGGCCGCCGGTGCTGGCGACCGTCTTGCCCAGGCCTTCGACCAGGCCGCCGACACCGGCGCTCAGGCCGCCGGGCAGGCCGGTGCCCTTGACGGTGGTGCCCAGGCCTTCAACGAGGCCGCCGACTTGCTTGACCGTGCCGTCAACGGGCTGGCCCAGGCCGGTCGTGGCGCCCACTTGCTGGGTCAGGCCGACAACCGTATCGACAACCGGTTTGACGGTGGGGTCCAGCGCCTTGCCGACGCCACCCAGGGTCGTGCCCAGATTCAGCGGCAGGGTATTGTCGACGGCCTTGCCGGTATTACCCAGCGTGGTTTGCAGCAGGCCGGTGGTGACCGGATTGACCGGGGGATTCGGATCGCTCGGACCGCCGGGGTTATTCGGACCGCCAGGGTTGCCCGGATTGCTCGGGCCACCCGGGTTGGTCGGAATATCGGTGCCCGGCAAACCCGCGGAAGGACCGCTCTTGTGGCCACCGCCTCCGCCGCCGCAGGCAGCCAGCGAGCTCATCAGAGCGGCCGCCAGAACGGTGGAAGTCAGAATACGTTGTACGCGCTGCGTTTCAATCTTGGCATTCATGGCGAGCTCCTGTGGGGGAAGTGTCAGGCGTCGAAACTGCCCGATACGTCTCTACATGCATAAACCGTGCCAATATTTTTCGAATGCCGTGCCAGTTTGCTTTCAGCGGGTTTTTAGGATTTTAAAAATTCAATTGAATCAATGACTTATGTTTGATTTAGAGGGTTTATACCAATATTGGGAATCCCCCATTTTTACGATCACGCGGAGCCTGCGAATGTTACGTCTGGCCGTTAATTGCCCGTTACGTTACGGCCCACGTTACGTAACGCGGTGTGTGGAACAGGCAAAAAAAAGCGCCCGTCGGAACGGGCGCTGGGGTTTTGAGGGGGCAATCACGCGATGGCCACGGTCAGATCAGAACGCGTCGTAATACAGCGAATAGTTGGCGTTGAAACGTATGTCGCGGTCGTTGTTCACCGTCGCCGAACCGATCGGCTTGGCCACGTTGAAATCAAACAGGTAGTACTTGTCGTCGGTGAAGCGCAGGCCCAGCGCCACCGATGACAGGTGCCGCTGATTCAGTTGCTGCAAGCCCTTGTTGTTGTAATAGGTGCGGGCAAAGTCGATCAGCGCGTATGGCTGCACATTCGAAAGGTATTCCCAGCCGATGCCGAACCGGCGATTCACTTCGGCCGAAACACCCACGCCCTTGTCGCCGCTTTGCTCGCCCTGCGGATAACCCATCGCAAAGCGCCAACTGCCGAACGACACCTGTTCCGACGACGGCAATATATTGCTCGAGTACTGCGCCGCGCCCGAGAGCGTCAGGCCGAACTGTGCCGGCAGGGCGAAGGTCTGCTTGGCATTCAGGTTGTAGCGGGTGAAGTCCAGGTCCAGGATCGGCACGGCCGAGTAGCCGTAGTTGGTGTTGATCTCTTTCTTGGCGCCGGCCGCATTGAAGCCCTTGGCCACGGCCAGCGTCACATCGGAGGTGGCGGCCTCGGACACCTGGATATAGCGCATCTCCAGGTTGGCGGCGCGCACCTGCGCGTCCTGCTGCAGCCAGCGGTCGGATTCCTTCGCGTCGTAGCGGTCCTTGGAATTGGCGGCATAGACCCCCAACGTGCCGGTCAGCGAACGCGTATTGTTCAGCAGGAAGGGGTAGCTCACGCCGATGCCGATGCGGTCGTTCTTGACCCGGCGCTGGAAGCCCAGGTATTCGATGGCATCGTCCTTGGGCTTGGCGTCGTAGTGATAGCCGTCGACCTTGATCGCCAGGCCGTCGTTGCCGATGGGCACGCGGATCTCGCCCGACACGTACTTCACGTCGTCGGTGTTGAACGGGATGGATGCCGTCAGCTTGACCTGTTCGCCCAGCGGCGTAAGGCTGTTGGTGGCGGCATTGACCAGCGGCTGCATGCCGGTGCCCAGGTCCGCCACGCCGCCGGTCAGGCTGACCGGCTGGCGCGTGGCCGTCAGCAGCAGCTCCGTGGCGCCGTCGGCGCGTCGCGGCAGGTCCAGCGCCGGGGTGAATTTCACGCCCGGCACCGTGCGCATCAGGTTCAGCACCCGCTCAAGCGTCGCCTGCTTCAGGGGTTTATCGGCTTTCAGCGGCTCGGCCAGCGATTCCAGGCGGTCCTGCGCATTGCCGATATCGCCTTCGATGCGCACCGTGCCGATATAGCCTTCCACCACCGTCACCACCACCAGGCCGTTGGCGAAGGTCTGGTTCTGCACCAGCGCGAACGACAGCGGATAGCCGCGGTCGCGGTAAAGCTGGGTGATCTTGTCCACCTGCTGCACCAGCTCGCCCAGGCTGATTTCCTTGCCGGACAGGGGTTCGAGCAGGGCGGAGACCTCTTCGAACGGTATCGCGTGCACGCCCGTCACGTCGAAGTGCCGGGGCACGATGCGCTGGGCCAGCCGCGCCTGCAGCGCCAATTGCTCGGGCGTGGCGGTCTGGACGACGGGTGGGGGCTGCGTGGCGCCGGGCGGGCGCTCGATCTGCGGCATGGAATCGACGGGGTTGCCCCGCAACGGACCGTCGGCGTGCGCCGTGCCTGTTGCGGCGAGCGTGCAGATAAGGGCGAAGTAAAGCGGACTTGCGGGAAGCGTACGTCTCATGCCTTGTTGTCTCTCATTTGCCGCAGGCGCCGTTAAAACAGCATTCGATAATTACCTGAATAACACTTGAATATACGGGGACGCTATATAAATAAACGACGACAGCGCGCCGCTCAGGCGGTATGTTGCCAGCGCAAGGGGGCAATGACAAATTATTTCATTGTGACTGGCCGGAAACGTGGATATAACAACATAGTGAAATAGAGGGCAATTCCGGAATCCGAAAATTCAGGGTTTTCCGGTATGCGAAAAAATGACCTCTACGAATTTCCGAGTATTCGTTACAAGTAAGCTGTCGCACTGTTGCGAATACTGGTATAAACCCTGATGTGTATTAATTGTTAATAGATAAGACTATATAAACGTTTCAAAACACATCGGGTTTACAGGCTATCGGGAGTCCGCAGATGGACCAGGATGACCGCAAGACAAACGTCGAACAAAGCTCGGCCACAAACGGCGTCGGCCGCTTGATTTCCAGGGGCCGCGCATGAACCCGGGCGATATCGTTCCGCTCTCTTTCCATGGCGGACTGGTCGCGCTGTCGTTCCTGATCGCAGTGCTCGGCTCGTACGTGGCCCTGCTCGCCGCCGTCGGCATCCGCGCCGAAATGCAGGACGGCGAAATCCGCATCGGTTACATCATCATCGGTGCGTTGGCCATGGGTGGCGTGGGTATCTGGAGCATGCATTTCATCGGCATGCAGGCACAGAACTTGCCGTTCGAAGTGGGTTACCAGCTCGGATTGACCGCGGTCAGTTTCCTGGTTGCCGCCGGTTTTTCCGGTTGGGCTTTCTGGTATGTGGGCCGTGACCGCTTCACATTTATGCGTTGCCTGGTGGGCGGCCTGGCCGCAGGCCTGGGCGTGGCGGCCATGCATTATGTAGGCATCAGCGCCATGCGCATGCCGGCCGTATTTATGTGGAACCTGCCGATGGTTGTTTTATCGGTATTGATAGCGGTTATTGCCGCGTCAGCCGCATTGTGGCTGGCTTTCAATACGCAGAATGAGTTTCAGCGCGCCGGAGCGGCCGTTTTGATGGCGGTTGCGGTGTGCGGCATGCATTACACGGGGGTGGCGGCCGGCACGGTCGTCTGCATCACCCCGCGGGATTCGTCCAGCATGCAGATCGGTGGATTGATGCTGCCGTATATCGCCTTCGCGCTGTCGGCCGTCATGCTGCTGGTGATGCGCTGGCATTTGCAGCGCGCCTCGCGCCGTTTCCGTGCGCGCCTGGCGCAACGCATTGATTCGATCATTGAATCGGCTCCCGTCGTGGAGCCGGGCAGAACCCCAGGTTCCACGCTGGGACCGGGTTAGCAGTACCCCGGAAGACGCGCGGGTGAGGAACACGCCAGCGCGCCGGTTGTACCGGGTTTAGGGGGCCAGCGCCGCCTTTGCGGCGAGGCTCAATTATCCAGCGAGACTCAGGAGCTCGACATGAAAGCGAAACTTGCGCAGTTCTGGAACGACGAAGAAGGCATTACCGCCCTGGAATATGGGCTGATCGCGGGCACCATCGCGGTGGCGCTGGTGGCGGCTTTGGCGACATTCACGGGCGCGCTAAGCGGCCTGTTCACGTCGCTGCAGGCCAAGCTCGCCAACGCGTCCAAGTGAGACCGAAGGCCCCGGCCGCCTCGGCGCGCCTGGCTCCCGCCAGGCAGCCCCGGTCGGCCGGGCCTGCCGCCCCGCTCGGCACGGAGCAGATGTTGAAGGAGACGGTGTCCCACCGGGCGGACACCCGGTAGTCCAAACCGAAACCGTCAGAAGGTCCTGCCTTGTATCCAGGGGAAGTGCTGTGGTGGCTGTTGTTCGCATGCTGGAATCTGGTGTTGATCTACACCGATCTGCGCTATCGCCGCGTACCCAACACGCTCATCGTCGCGGGATTCGCGGGGCAGGCGCTGTGGCTGCTGGCCGCCTGGCTCGCGCCGGCATGGGCTTATCCGCCACGCTGGGCCGGCTGGCCCATGGCGCTGGCGGGCTTCGCACTGGCATTGCCGTTCTTTCCGCTCTGGACCCGACGCCTGATGGGCGCGGGCGACGTCAAGGCGATCGCCGTGCTGGGGCTGCTGGCGGGCTTTGCGCCGCTGGTGCTGACTCTGGTGTTCGCCAGCCTGCTAGCCGGGCTGCACGCCTTGCTCTACCTGTTTGTTTCCCGAAGCTGGGCATTGCCGCTTCGGGCTCGCCAGATTCCGTACGGAACCTACCTGGGCGCCGCCGCGCTCAGCGTGGTGTTTATTCCCTTGAATTCGGACTGGTATTCGTGGTGTTTTTCCTGGTGTTCTACGCGATCCTGACCTACGCCCTGGTCTTTACCGCGCAGCATTCCGTGACCCTTGCCGCCCAGGATGGCGCACGCAAGGTGCTGCAGTGGCAGCCGGGCGCCACCTCGCTGACCGTGCGCGCCAACGCCGGGCGCGATATCGCATTGGATCGCTCGGGCTGGATCACGACCATGTCCTCGGCGGCCGTCGCGGTGGCCGTGTGCGGCGCGACCGGCACGCTCAGCAGCACCGCTGGCGGCACGTGCAGCGGCCTGCCTTTGACGGCCGACCAGATCGAAGTGACGGTCAGCTATCCCTACGGCGCCAATCCCCTGATTCCGAATTTTCCCTTCCTGGCGCAGGCCTTGATGCCGCCCACCAGTGTGCTGACCGCGCGCGCCACGGTCCACCTGGGCAATTCGCTGGACGGGAGCAACTGACATGGCTGCGCGCGCCGACCTGGACCCCCCGCGCAACCGCAAGGCCGGCCAACGCGGCATCGCCACGCTTGAGTTCTCGCTGATGGTGACGATGCTGCTGATGTTCGTCTGCGCCGTCGTGGGTTACGGCGTGCTGTTCTGGATGCAGCAGCAGTTGGCGTCGGCGGCCTCCGAAGGCGCGCGGGCAGCCGTTTATGCGCGCTTTGCGGGCCAGGCGGACGTGCCGGGTTCCGCCTGCACGGCGGCCATGAGCGTGTTCGGCACCGGCTCGACGGTCGCGTGCGCCACCACCAGCGCGCCTTGCACCTGGAGCGGTTCGGGCGGCCAGACGGCGCAATGCGCCACGGTCGCCATGACATTCAACGTGCAGGCCTGGCCGGTGCTGTCGACCTTCCAGGCCTTCATCGCCATGTTGCCCGGGACGGACAAGAACTGGATTCCGACCCGGCTGTCGTCCAAAGCCATCGTGCAAATCTCCCAAGGGACACCATGAGCAGTCTGAGCAAAATCATTGCGGGCGTGTTGCTGGCGGCGGGCCTGGTGCTGGCGTTCGTGGCGTGGCGCCTGGCGTCCGAGCCGCCGGCGCCTGCCCCGGCGTCCGCGGGCCCGGTGGCAGCGACGACGCCCGCGCCGTCCGAGCCGCCGGCCAAGCGCTATCCGGTGGTGGTCGCGTCGACGCCGATTCCGGCCGGCACGCGCATCGACGGCGCCAAGATGCTCAAGGTGGATGAATGGCAGGTGGCATTGTCGGGCAGCTACAGCTCGCCCACGCCGCTGGAAGGCGCCTATGCGCGCATCGACATCGCGGCCGGCGATCCGGTGCTGCCCAGCATGCTGGCGCAGGGCCTGGGCCGCCAGCTCAAGCCGGGCGAACGCGCGGTGGCGATCGCGGTGGACGAAGTCGTGGGCGGGGGCAACCGCATTGCGCCGGGCGACCTGGTGGACGTGTTCTTCATGCTGGAGAAGGGCGTCGAGATCCAGGGCGGCCAGGCCCGGCTGCTGCAATCGCAGGTCCGCGTGCTGGCCTACGGCGCGGCGTCGGTGGACGGTCCTGAAGAAAAATCATCGCTGCCCGGTCCGCCCGGGCAACCGGCCAAGACCGCCGTGCTGGCCGTGCCGGTCGAACAGGTCAGCGAGCTGATGCTGGCCAGCCGCACCGGCCGCCTGCAACTGGCCCTGCGGCCGGTGGGCGACGATGCCGTGCCCGACACGCAACTGTTCGCGCAGCGCAGCGCCGTGTTGCCTGTGCGCACCGACCTGACACCCGAACAGCGCGCACTGCTGCAAACCGGTCCGAACCGCGCCTATGCCGGCGAAAGCCTGGCGCAGCTGGAAGGCACGTCGCCCGCCGCGAAACCCGCGCCGGCCCGTGCCTCCGGCGGCGGGGGCGGCGGCCGTTCCGTCGAGATACTGCGAGGAGACAAATCCGAGCGCGTGCGCTATTGAAACGCGGCTGCGCGTGGCCAGATGCCGCCCGTGGCTGGACCCGACCTGTCAACTTGATCCCGCACAATGAAGAGAACCCAGCGCACCCCTTTGATCTGCGTCCTGTCGGCCGCAGCGGCGATGACCTACGGCGCGATGAGCCTGGCGCAGAACGCCTTGCCCACCGCGTCCAGCCTGAATGCGCCCGCCCGCGATATCGCGGTGGCCGTCAAAGGCCAGCAGACGCTCATGCTGGATGGTGCGCCCGCGCGCATCGCCATCGGCGATCCCGATGTGGCCGACGTGAAGGTGCTGTCCGCCTCGGGCAAGCGCCAGGCGTCGGTGCTGTTGTACGGCAAGAAGGCGGGCACTACCACGCTGCAGATCTGGACGGGCGCCAATGCCGCGCCGCAGCTCTGGACGGTGCGGGTGGCCGGCACGGTTCAGCAGGTACTGGCCGGGCGTGGGGTGGCCGGCGGCGCCAATATCGACGTGGCGGGCGACCGCGCCGTGGTGTCCGGCCAGGCCGAGTCGCCGCAGTCGCACCAGGCCTCAGTGGCCGCCGCGGGCGCCGCCGTCGGCGACAAGAACGTGGTCGACGTGTCCACCGCGGGCACAGGCGGGGTGGTGCAGGTGGAAGTCAAGGTGGTCGAGGTGTCGCGTTCGGTCATGAAGCAGGCGGGCATCAGTTTTGCCGGCCGCAGTGGTCCTTGGGGGGGAACCAACTCGATCACGCCTGACGGATTCACGGCGCCGCTGGGCTTCAGCAAGACTGCGGCGCTGTCGTCGGGCTTTTCCTTGTTCTACGATTCCAACGATTTCAGCGCGCGCCTGCGTCTGTTGCAGAACAACGGCATGGCGCGCGTGCTGGCCGAACCCACGCTGGTGGCCCTGACCGGGCAAAGCGCCAGCTTCCTGGCGGGCGGCGAGCTGCCGATTCCCGAGGCGGGCGGCCTGGGCACGACCACGGTGACGTTCAAGCCGTTCGGTATCGGCCTGACGGTGACGCCGACCGTGCTGTCGCGCGACCGGATCGCGCTGAAGGTGGCGCCCGAGGCCAGCGAGCTGGACTACAGCAACGCCATCGCGGTATCGAACGGCACCAATTCGACCACGCTGATCCCGGCGCTGCGCACCCGCCGCGCCGACACCACGGTCGAACTGGGCGATGGCGAAAGCTTCGTGGTCAGCGGCCTGGTGTCGCGCCAGACCAAGGCGCTGGTCAATAAAGTGCCGATGCTGGGCGACCTGCCCATCATCGGGTCGTTCTTCCGCAGTCTGGACTACACCCAGGAGGATACCGAGCTGGTCATCGTGGTGACGCCGCGACTGGTGCGGCCCATTGCACGCGGCGTGACATTGCCGCTGCCCGGGGCCAAGCAGGAAGCGACCGACACTGCGTTCAATGCTTGGGGCTACTACCTGATGGGTCCCATGGGCGGGCAGCAAATGCCGGGCTTTTCACGGTGAGCAATATGAAGACACATGCCAGGGAGTGGGTTGGCTTGCAAAACGGCAACCGGTTTCTGTTTTGTTCCAAGGGCGACGGCGTGGCCGCACAGCTCGGACAGGCGCTGGGCGACATGGGCATGTTGACCCAGGAAGTGCCCGGCGTCGAAGAACTGGGCCGCCGCCTGACCGAGATCGAGCCCCAGGTGGTGTTCCTGGATTTCACGTTGAGCGAGGACGAGCCGGGCAAGCTGTTCAAGTCGGCCGAATTGGCGCGCCTGCTGGCGCGCATCGCGCCGACGATACCGCGCGTGGCCGTAGGGCTGCTGAGCCAGCCCGAGGGCGCCATCGCGGCCTTGCGTGCCGGCGTCAGCGATTTCGTCGATCCCACCGTGGCCCCGCAAGAGGTCAAGGATGTGGTGCAGCGCCTGCTGGACGTGCCGGCAGGCGGCGTCCGGATGGATGGCTCGCGGCGCAGCGTGCTGCTGCTGGGCGCGCGTCCGGGGGTGGGCACCAGCACGCTGGCTGTGCATCTGGCCGGCATGGTGCAGGACCGCCTGAAGCACATGCACGGCGTGCGGGCGACGGCGTCCGGCGCCAAGGCCGCCAAGCCGGCCGCCGATAGCGGCAGCAACCTGCCCCTGAGCAGCCGCGTCGCCCTGATGGACCTGGGTTGGCCGGTGGGCGACTGCCAGCTGTACCTGAACATCGGCAGCGATTTCGACTTTGCCGAGGCCGCGCGCAACCTGCGCCGCCTGGATTCCACCTTGCTCAGTTCGGCCATGGCGCATACCGCCAGCGGCCTGAGCGTGCTGGCCCTGCCGCGTGACCTGGGCCAGATGCGCGACGTATCGCAGTCCGACTCGCTGCTGGTGTTCGAACGCATGCGCCAGCATTTCGGCGTGGTGGTGGCGGACTCCGGCGGATTTACCAACCCTGAATTCGTCGCGGGCCTGGCGCGCGCCTCGCAACAGAACTGGATCGTCACCGACCAGAGCGTGGGCGCGCTGGTGTCGCTGGCCGGTCTCTTGCAGGAACTGGAGCAACTGCACGTCGATCGTCGCAGCCTGGGCCTGATCGTGAACCGCTACGACGAACGCTACGGCATGACGGCCCAGCAGATCGCCGAACGCTTCCAGCTGGAACTGGTCGGCACGCTGCCGGACCGCACGCTGGCGCTGATGGTGTGCACCAACCAGGGCCATCTGCTGCACGAGGAAGCCGAGCGCGACGTCTACGTCCGCGCGGTCCAGGCGCTGGCCGAGAAGCTGAGCGCGGAAGAAAACACACCGGGCGGCCGGGCAAGCTGGCTGGCCACATGGCTGCCCGGCGTGCACCGCCGCATGGTGGTCGAATAACGGACGGCGGCGGAATCCGACATGATCATGACAGCGACCATAGAATTCGGCGGCGAGGGCGACAAGGGTTTTGCGTCGTCCAACCGCTTCCAGGAAGTGAAGACGGCGGCCTACGAGCACCTGCTTTCCCGTATTGAAGAGCTGGGGGCGGAGTTCGGCAGATGGGCGCGCTCGGCCATCCAGGAGTTCGTGGATATCGAGGTGGCCAGCTTCGTGCGCCTGCGCCGGGTGCCGATCAACGAAGGGGAGATGCGGCAGATCGCCGAGGCCCTGACCAAGGAACTGGCCGGCCTGGGGCCGCTGGAAGACCTGCTGGCCGATCCGGCCGTCGAAGACATCCTGATCAACGGCTACGACAACGTATTCGTCTCGCGCCGCGGCGTGCTGGCGCGCGAGACGCTGCGCTTTACCGACAACCAGCACGTGCTGCGCATCGTGCGGCGCATTCTGGCGCCCATCGGCCGCCGGCTGGATGAATCCAGCCCCATGGTCGATGCGCGGCTGCCCGACGGCGGCCGCCTGAACGTGGTGATCGAGCCGCTGGCCGTGGACGGACCGATGGTCTCGATCCGCAAATTCCGCCAGGACCCGCTCAAGCCGGCCGACCTCCTGACGCTGGGCACCTTCGACGAAGAGATCTATCGCCTGTTGCACGAAGCGGTGAAGAACCGCTGCAACATCCTGGTGTCGGGCGGGACCAGCTCGGGCAAGACTTCTCTGTTGAACGCGATGGCGTTCTTCATTTCCGAGACCGAGCGCGTGGTGACGGTGGAAGACACGGCGGAACTGTCGCTGAACCACCCGCACGTGGTGCGCCTTGAATCGCGCCAGGGCGGTTTTGACGGCAGTGGCGCCGTCAGCATCCGCGAACTGATCCGCAACAGCCTGCGCATGCGGCCGGACCGCGTGGTGGTGGGCGAAGTGCGCGGCGCCGAGGTCATGGACATGCTGCAGGCCATGAACACCGGCCACGAAGGGTCGATGGCCACCATCCACGCCAACTCGCCGCGCGAATGCCTGTACCGGATCGAGATGCTGGCCGGTTTTGCCGGTTTCCAGGGCAGCGAGGACAGCCTGCGGCGCCAGATCGCCAGCGCGCTGGATTTCATTGTGCAGATCGGACGCCTGTCCAACGGCAAGCGCCGGGTGTTGTCGGTCACCGAAGTCACCGGCATGGGCGACAGCGTGATCTCGACGCAGGAACTGTACCGCCACGAAACCTTCGCCACGCCGGAAGGCGAGGAGAAGGACCGCTGGAATTGGCTGGGCATCCATCCGCATACGCCCAAGCTGGCGAAGATGCGCAACGAACAGCGGCCCGCCGAGCCCTCGCCGGGCGAGCCGGACGGCGCAGGCGGCGGCTTCTGGAGCAGGAGGCGCTGATGCTGCAAGCGGCCGTCATCGGGGGCTTGGCGCTGCTGTTCGCGGTGGCGGCGGTGCTGCTGTGGCGTCACGCCAATAGCGGCGCGCGCCGGGCGGCCAGTTCCGCGTTCCTGGAAGACCAGCTGCGGCGCAGCCGCGGCGCGCCGGTCACGGGAAAGATGCCGTTCGCGCAAGGCGCGCGCGCCTTGCGCAGCGGCTTTTCGCGTTGGGACATGCTGCTGCTGCAAGGCGGCGTGCGCCAGAGCCCGGGCTTTTACGCCAAGCTGATCCTGCCCGTCGTGGTGGGGGCACTCCTGGCCTGGCTGTTCCTGGGCTGGCTGTCGGGCGTGGTGGCGTTGGTGCTGCTGTCGGTGTTCGCGTATTTCCTGCTGTGGCTGCGCGCCGACCGGCGCCAGCGGCGGCGCGTGTCGCAACTGCCGGCCTTCCTGGACAACATCGTGCGCCTGGTCACCATCGGCAACAGCATGGCGTCGGCGTTCCAGACGGCGGCGGCGACCACTGATGAGCCGCTGCGCGAAGTGGTCGAGACCGCAGCCGCCCTGAGCCGTTCGGCCAAGGAGCTGGACGCGGCGCTGGTGCAGGTATCGCGCCAGTACGACATGAAGGAACTCTACATGGTGGCGGCAGTGGTGTCGGTCGCGCTGCGCTTTGGCGGCCGCAGCGACCAGGTGCTGGAACGCATGGCTGCCTTCATGCGCGACATCGGCCAGGCGCGCGCGGAACTCACGGCCAGTTCGGCCGAGATCCGCCTGTCGGCCTGGATCCTGGCGTTGCTGCCCTTGGGCATCGCCGGCTTCATCATGGTGGCCAACAACGATCTGTTCATGGGGCTGTGGGTGGACCCCCTGGGCTTCAAGATGCTGATGACCGCGGTGGGCCTGCAGTTGGCCGGCTCGTACATCCTGTATCGCATGGCCAAGGCCATTTGAGGACGGCGCGGATGCAAGCCCTTCAATCCTGGAATGTCTCGACGGTGCTGGCCGTGGCGCTGATGCTGGTGGCCGCCGCCATGCTGATCCTGGGCCTGAGCATGACGCGGCGCCTGCGCGGGCAAGATCGCAGCCGGCAGGTGGTGGAGCAGGCGCTGGCCACGCGTGAAGGCCGCGCCAAGACGGCCGCGGCGGTGGCCGCCGAGGGCGGGCAGGGCCGCTTGGCCGCGGCGACGCGCGCCGCCGATTCGTTCGGCAAGCGCCTGAGCGAAGGCCGCTTCGCCGAGGCCCTGTTGGCCGGCGAGGACCGCAAGCTGGTGGATATGGCCGGCTACGAGAACCCCGCCACGGCGCGGCTGCGTTTCATCGTGGCGCGCTTCACGCTGGCGCTGCTGCTGCCGGCGGCGGCGGTGGGCTGGGACCTGGGGCGCAAGGTCAGCGACTCGTCGCTGGGCCTGTTCGTGGCGGCGTTCTTCGGCTTTGCCATCGGCTACATGCTGCCCAAGTGGTTCGTGCGCCGGCGCCTGTCGCGGCGCCGCAAGCAGGCCGCCAACGAGCTGCCGCTGCTGATCGACCTGCTGCGGCTGTTGCAGGGCGTGGGCCTGTCGATCGACCAGAGCCTGCAAGTGTTGATCAAGGAATTCGACCAGGTGATGCCGGTGCTGGCCTACGAGCTGCGGCTGGCGTCCGAACTGTATGTGCGCGGGCGCACCCGCGAGCAATCGCTGGCGCGCCTGGCGGGCGGCTTTGACAACGACGACCTGTCGGCCATCTGCCGCCTGATCGCCCAGGTGGACCAGCACGGCGGCGCGGTGCAGGAACCGCTGAATCGTTTCGGAGAACGGCTGCGCGAGAAGCGGCGGCTGGAGTTGAAGGAGAAAGTGGGCAAGACCACCGTCAAGATGACGGCGGTCATGATCGTGACCTTGTTGCCGGCGCTGTTGATCGTGACCGGCGGGGCGGGGTTTGTTGCGGTGTTGCGCGGCTTGTCGCGCATGGGGGGCATGTGATGGCAGGCGGTATCGAAAGCGCGGGACGCGCGTGGCGTTGGACCCTGGCGGCGGCTGTCGTCGTGGGCGCAGGGGGCCTGGCCGGATGCCAGAGCAACAACGCGGAAACTGCCTGGCAGCTGATCCAGCAACAGCAGCAGGAACAGGCCCTGATGCGCCAGCGCGAGGACGAGGCCGAGAACCGGCGCAAACCGGCCGAGCCGGAGATGATGCTGTCCATGATCGCCGAGTCGCAGCGCCAGGAGCGCTATTTCGCGTCTTTGGCCTATATCGAGGCGTTCCAGCAGAAGTTCGGCAACGATCCGCGCGTGGCGGTCATGCGGGCAGAAGCCTTGCGCCAGACCGGGCAGGCGGCATCCAGCGAACAGGCTTACCGCGCATTGCTGGGCACCGCGCAGGCGGCCGACGGCTGGCATGGCCTGGGGCTGATCGCCGGGTCGCGCGGCCAGTTCGAGCAGGCGGCCGACGATTTCGCGCGCGCCGCCAAGCTGTCGCCGATGGACCCGCGCATCCTGGGCGACCTGGGCTATGCGCGGTTGCGCGCCGGGGATCCGGCCGGCGCCCGCGTGCCGTTGGGGCAGGCGGCCGAACTGGCGCCGGACAGCGGCAAAGTGCTGGCTAACCTGGCCCTGCTGCTGCTGGTGGAAGGCGAGCCGGTGCGGGCCAAGAACGTGATGGATCGCGCCCAGCTCAGCGACGAGGCTCGCGGCCAGGTGTTGCGCCTGGCGTCCGAGATCCGCAGCCAGACGGCCGCGCCGATGGCCGCCGCGCCGGCCGGCGGCGGTACGGCCGCGGGCACCGATACGCAGGCGACCCGGGTGTCTCGTGGCGAAGGCATCGTGATGCCGGTCATGAGCCCCTTGATGGACAGACTGGGCAACGGGCCCATCATGCGTTAACCGACTCCAGGAACCTTAGCCATGTCTCGAACCGTTGCTTTCGCTCCGTTTTCCCTGGCGCTGATTCTGGCGGCCCTTGCGCCGTCGGTCGGCCACGCGCAATCGAACGCGCCCCTGACCGGCAGCATGACCGGCGGCGGCGTGGCCCAGGCCACGCCCGTGCCCGCTGCGCCGCCCGCGGCGGCACCGGCCGCGCCGGCTGCGCAGATGCCGTCGCGTCCGGTGGTGCAGCAGGTGCAGACCCCGATGCCCCAGCCCACCCCCCAGGCCGCCCCGCAAGCCGCCGAGGCGCCGGAGGCTTTCGGCGACATTACGCGCGGCCTGCTGGCCGCCCAGGCCGACGGCCGCCGCGCGGGCGCGGCGTTGCCGGTGCTGGGCCCGGTGTCGACCGCCGCCTGGAACCGCTACGTGGACAGCTTCACCCGGCCGATCCCCGAGTGGTTCACCAAGCGCGTGCAGACCAACAACACCAATTAGCGTTCTTCCGTTCCGGAGTCGCGATCATGCCAGCCCCTTCTTCTTGTCCTGCGTTCCCCCTGCGGCAGCGTGGCAGCATGACGGTGGCCATCGTATTCGCGGTCATCGTCGGCCTGGTGCTGCTGGGCGTTGCCCAGCTGGGCTATGCCTATTACATGAAGCGGGAAATGCAGAAGGCCTCGGACCTGGCCGCGCTGTCGGCGGTGCAGGTGCTGGGCATGGGCGCGCCCGCCGATTGCACGCGGGCACAGGCGGCCGGCCAGACGGCCGTGCTGGCCAACGTGCCCAATATCCTGGACACGTTTTCCGCGGGCGACGTGACGGTGGAGTGCAAGGTGTGGGACAACACCCGCGCCGATCCCACCGGTATGTATGTGTTCGATCCGGCCAGCGGACAGGTGCCGAACGCGCTGCGCATCACCATCAACAAGACCCTGACCAGCCTGATTCCCAGTTTTTCCGGCGGCACGTCCGGCGGCACGGCAGTGCAGGTGGTGTCGGTGGCGGCCAGCACGCAGCCGGTGGCGGTCTTCACCGTCGGCTCGCGTCTGTTGCGCTTGCAGAAGGGGGGCCTGCTGTCGCAGCTGCTGTCCACCGTGGGCGCGTCGCCCGCGCAGCTGGACATCCTGGACGCGGCGGGCCTGGCTACCGTCAACATCACCCCGTCCGGCCTGCTGGAAGCGCTGGGCCTGCCGGTGTCGGTGGCGACCGGCGTCGGCACGCCGTCGCAACTGGCGGCGCTGAACAACCTGACGCTGGGCCAGTTGCTGCAGGCCACGCTGACGGTCATGAACAAGGCCGGCAACACCGCCGGCGCCAGCCTGGGGCTGCTGAGCAATGCTATCAACGTGGTGCTGAACGTGATGCCCGTGAACCTGCCGGTCAAGCTGTTCGGCGACGGCGGCATCCTGGACCTGAACGTGGTGGGCGGCGACATCAACTCGGCCCTGCAGGCCAACATCAATGCCCTGAACGTGCTGGAGACCGCGCTGGTCATCGCCAACGGCCAGAACCTCGTCAACCTGGGCCTGAACGTGCCGTTGCTGGGGGTGCAGTCGCAAGTGCGCATCGTCGAGCCGCCGACCATCGGCGTGGGCGGCGTGGGCACGCAGGCGACCAGCGCCGGCATTCGCGTGTACTTGCGCGCCAACACCAGCAACATCCCGCTGCTGGGGCCGCTCCTGGCCAACACGCTGGGTACCAAGGTCGACCTGCCGGTCATCATCGATGTGGCGCAATCCACCGGCACCGTGTCCAAGCTGTGCCAGGCGCCCTTGACCCAGCAGCAGGCCACCATCGATGTCACGTCGTCGGTGGCCAACATCTGCGTGGGCCGCTTCCCCGGCATGTCGTCGGCCACCGACAACGTGCAGGCGAACTTCCTGTCCATCACCAACAGCTGCCAACCCAGCTCGTTCGCCGCCATCCAGCGCCACCAGATCCTGAATGTGCTGGGCATCCTGCCGCTGACCGCCAAGGTCACGCTGCCGATCTTCAATTCGACGGCGCCGGTGTCCGTCACGCTGACCCAACCGCCTTCGCCCAATTCCACGGCCACCGTCAACGCCACGTCCATCAACCTGGGCGCGCTGGCCTCGAACCTGGCCGACGCACTGATCGGCGGCATCCTGGGCGATCTGGTCGGGACCGGCACGCCGCTGACACCGGACCAACGTACTGGCCTGGCCACCGACCTGGTGGGCGGGGGCGGCAACAACCCCGGCAATTCGATCTCGCAAGTGGTCAACAACATGCAGTGGTCGACCACCGCGCTCAATCAGCTGAGCCAGCGCCTGTCCACCGGCGGCCTGACCGGCGTGCTGGGCGGCACCTTGCAACTGGTGGGCAACATCCTGAATTCGCTGTTGCTGGCGCCCTTGAGCGACCTGACCTGCTCGCTGGCGATCGTGCCCGACGCCATCCGCCAATGCCGCGTCAACGCGGTGGCCTCGCTGGCGCTCAGCGGCGGCAACCAGATCGGCGGCGTGCTGTCGATCGTGGTGGCGTTGCTGCAGCCGCTGCTGGGCATGCTGTCGACCCTGCTGCAGCAACTGCTTGACATGCTTGGCCTGAGCGTCGGCCAAACCGATGTATCGCTGCTGTCCGTGGACTGCGGCAAGCCCCGTCTGGTGTATTGATGATGAAGCCCTTGAACCCTGTCCCGCCCTGGCCGGCCCGGTGCTCGCCATGACCCAGAAATTCTCGCGCGAAGAATTCGACGTGTATGTCTGGGAGGGCACGTCCGATATCGCCAGCCGCGCCGAGCGCTGCCTGGTGGGCATGGACGTGTCCCTGGTGCGCGCGGATGCCGGCACGGCGTTTCCGCCGCCGCGTGATCCGACCCGGCCCGCCGTCGCGCTGGTATCGGTGTCGGTCATGGGCGATAACCGTTTCAGCGGTTACGACTGGCTGTCGGTGCAGGCCATGCCCGTCATCTGGGTGGCCGCCGAGGCGCGCGGCCGTGATCCGCGTTACTACCCGCCCGAATATTCCTACACGCTGCCGCTGGCGTTCACCACCACCGACCTGCGCAAGCTGCTGTTCGAGCTGCTGGGCACGCTGGACCAGGTCAACCGGTCTGCGCCGCGACGCGAACAGCCGCTGATCGCGGTTTCCGAGCCGATGCGGGCGCTGCTGGCCGAGGCCGACATGTTCGCCGACTGCCGCAGCAATGCGCTGATCCATGGCGAGACCGGCGTCGGCAAAGAACGTATCGCACGGCTGCTGCACGACCATGCGGCCTGGTCCGACGGGCCGTTCGTGGCGGTCAATTGCGGCGCCATTCCCGAGGGCCTGTTCGAGGCGCATTTCTTCGGCCATGCCAAGGGCGCCTTCACCGGCGCGGTAGGCGCGCACAAGGGTTACTTCGAGCAGGCCAGCGGCGGCACGCTGTTCCTGGATGAAATCGGCGACCTGCCGCTATACCAGCAGGTCAAGCTGTTGCGGGTGCTGGAGCAGAGCGCCGTGACCCGGCTGGGGTCGACGGTGGAGATTCCGGTCGATTTCCGCCTGGTGGCCGCCACCAACAAGGACCTGCGGGTGCTGGTGGGGCAGGATGAGTTCCGCGCCGACCTGTATTACCGGCTGGCCGTCATTGAATTGCGCATTCCCAACCTGGAGCAGCGTGGCCCCGAAGAAAAGGCCGCCATTTTCCGCGGCCTGCTTGAACGCATGGGTTGCGAAGGCGAACCGCCGCCCTGGCTGATCGAACGGGTGGCGCGCACGCGCTATGCGGGCAATGTGCGTGAACTGTCCAACGTCGCCGAGCGCGTGGCGATCGTGCGGCGTCAGTTCAAGGCCTGGGACCAGCCGCGCATCGAACGCATTTTCGACCAGTTGGCCGAACCGCTGCGGGCCACGGGGGCGCTGGGCGGGGCGGGCGCCAATACCCAGTGCGAACCACCGGTGTTCACCGACGCCGAGCGCGCCGAACGCGCCCGCATCCTGGCCGCGCTGGATGTGAATGGCTGGCGGCGGCAGGATACCGCCAATACCCTGGGCATCAGCCGCAAGGTGCTTTGGGAGAAAATGCGCAAACTGCATTTGGGCGGCGGGCAGGGGGAAACCGCCGACGGCATTATCGAAGCGTCCTGATGGGTATGGGGCGCGCAGTATGCCGGTATTTTCAACGCGGTTTTCTGGACGGCCATATAACGCGCAATAGGGAATCCCCCTTAGCGCACGACATTATCTGGGCGTGCTATGTAAGTGCGTCTGCTTCAAGCGAAATAAATTGCTATAGTTCCGCAACGATTTTTTTGGGGAAGGCATGAACGTCCACTTTATCCGTGCCGCTGCGCGCATGGCGCTGCTGGGTACGGCCCTGTCCGGCCTGGCGGCATGCGCCAGCGCGCAATCCGAACCCCCGCGGCCCACGGTCCAGCAGGTCGAGGACAAGCAGGCCGCGTCCACGCCGGTGACCCCGCCCGCGCCGGCGCCTGCCGCGCGCCCGTCATCCACGGTGGCCGAGTTGCAGGGGTTGATCCAGAACCGCCAGGTTTCCGAGCTGCGTACGAGCTATAACGGCACGTACGGCGCCAGCCTGCTGTTCAAACCGGACGATCTGACCTACTACGTGGCCCTGTTCCAGCAGAAGGATTTCTGGCGGGTGCTCAAGACCCAATCCGACAAGCAGGCCGAAGCCACGTACCGGGCCTTTGCCGCCCAGTCCGTCGACCTGGCGGAAGTGGATATCAAGCGCATCAAGCTGCAGGCTGAATACACCCACGCCGAAAAGCTCCTGGCCAGCCGCAACGCCGAACTGAGCACGCTGCAGGCCGACCGCACGCTGCGCATGCAGCAGGAAGAGCAGGTTGCTGCCCGCCAGGAACAGTCGCGCCAGGAAGCCACCGCGCTGGCCGACCAGCAAAAGGACGTGCGCCAGCAACTGCGTGACCTGCAACGCCAGATCGACGCCTTGCAAGCCCAGCAGGCGCAGATCGGCCAATCTACCGCGGCCCCCAAGCGCGGCAAGTAAGCCAGGACACGTCAGCGCCTTGGCGCAGGCGAAAGCGGGCCCGCGGGCCCGCTTTTTCTTTGAATCGGCCAAAACCCCGTCGGCGGCATGGCCGTAAGGCCCGCGCCAGGGCTTTCTTGTATTCTGGCTGCCAACCCCCATATTCCATCCATGGCTCTCAAAGTTTTCGACCTCCAGTGCGAGCACGGCCACATTTTCGAAGGCTGGTTCGGTTCGCACGAAGACTATGACGCGCAGCAGGCGCGAGGCCTGGTGTCGTGCCCCGTCTGTGCCTCGGCCACCATTACCAAGCGCCTGTCGGCGCCGCGCCTGAACGTGGCGCACCTGCACGCGCCCGCCACGCCGCCGGCGCCGCCGGCCGGGGCGTCGGATGCCGAGAAGATGTCGGCCTTGCAGGCCGTGGTCATGCGCCAGGTCAGGGCGTTGCTGCGCAATACCGAAAACGTGGGACCGCGCTTTGCCGAGGAAGCGCGCCGCATGCACGAGGGTGACGTCGATGAGCGCCCGATCCGCGGCACGGCCACGCCTGAAGAGCGCGAGGCGCTGGCCGAAGACGGCATCGACGTGATGGCCGTGCCGGATTTCCTGGACGACGATCGCCTGCAATAAATGGTGGGCCCCCACGCTGCGCGCTTTGCGCTTGCTGCCCCCCGTGGGGGCTGCCCGGCCTTCGGGCGGCCGGGCGGCCGGGCATAAAAAAGCGCCAGACCCGTTAGGGCTGGCGCTTTTTTGTACCTGCTGCCGGCTTAGTTGTTGACGCGGCTGCGGTATTCGTTCGTGCGGGTGTCGATTTCGATCTTGTCGCCGATGGCGCAGAACAGCGGCACGTTCAGTTCGTAGCCGGTGTTGATCTTGGCCGGCTTGGTCACCTTGCCCGACGTGTCGCCGCGGACGGCCGGTTCGGTGTAGGTGATTTCGCGGACGATGGTCGTGGGCAGTTCCACCGAGATGGCGCGGCCGTCGTAGAAGACCACTTCCACGGGCATCGCTTCTTCCAGGTAGTTCAGGGCATCGCCCATGCTTTCGGCTTCGATTTCGTACTGGTTGTACTCTTCGTCCATGAAGACGTACATCGGGTCGCCGAAGTAGGAGTACGTGCACTCCTTGCGATCCAGTTGGACGACTTCGAACTTTTCGTCGGCCTTGTAGACCGATTCGCTGGCCGAGGCGGTCAAGAGGTTCTTGAACTTCAGCTTCACAACAGCGGCGTTACGGCCGGACTTGTTGTATTCGGCCTTCTGGACCACGAGGGGATCCTTGCCGACCATGACCACGTTGCCGACTCGCAATTCCTGAGCGGTTTTCATCGATAAAACTCCGGGGGGGATGGGTGCACTCGCCGTGCTAGCAAAAAGCCGCAACGCCCCTTTGCAGGGCCCGCGAGTCAATCACGTTGATAACGTGTCAACGGCGACAGCTGCCTGACCTGGCCAGCGTTCTCGGCTTCATGCACACCCCGGGAGGCGACATAGTTGAGGCCCGGTAATTCCTGGGCGACTCAGAAAACTCTCTATTCTAACGTTTCTTGGCTAACTCTGCGCAAAAACCAGCCAGATTTTCCGCCAGATCCGGCTGGGCGGCCTGTGCGAGGTCCCAGTCGCGGGCGCTTTGCGTCCAGGCCGGCCAGGCGGCGGGCGCCAGGGCGTCGGCCAGGGCGCGGGCCGTGGCTCCGGGGTTGGCGGGCAGATTCCAGGCGCGGATCAGCGCCGCGGCGGTTTCCGGGGCCGGATAGCGCGCCAGCCAGGCCTCGAGCTTTTCCAGGTGGATATTTTCTTCCTGGGGGTAGATCTGCCAGACCAGCGGGCGGGCGGCCCAGGCGGCGCGCACGAAGGAATCTTCTCCGCGCACGAAATTCAGGTCGGCGCACCACAGCACACGGTCGTAGTCGGGCTGGGCGACGAAGGGCAACCGCGCCACGGCTGGGCCGCCGGTTCGTGCGCAGGCGGCTTCCAGGCCAGGCGCCACGCCCTGGGGCGCCAGCAGCAGGGTGGGAACAGGATCGTCGGCCAGGGCCTGGACCAGGCCGTCCAGCGGGGCGCTGGGGTAGCAAAACAGGGACACCGTACGGGCGCCCGTGCGCCGTGGCGACAGCAGCGCGTCCGACACGCCCAGGTTGCGCAGAAAGGCCTCCTGCGCGCCGGGATCGGCTTGAAAAGCGTTGCGTTCGGCCGACAGGGCGGGCTCGCGCAGCAGGCCGCCGGTGGCGGGCGTGAATCCGGGAAAGAAGAAATGCTTCACCAGGCCGTCGGGCCGCTGCGACGGCAGGCCGTGGCAGCTTTCGACCCAGGCTTCGGCGCTGAGATATTCCAGATTGATCCAGACCGGATGGGTGCGCCGCATGCTGTCCAGGAACCCGGCCGGGGGATCACAGGCAAAGGCCTCGATCACCACGTCGCGGGCCGCCAACGTGGGGTCGGGCGTGTCGGACCAATGCACGATGTCGATGCCCTGGCAGGCCTGGCGCGCCTGGTCGGCGGCAATGCCGGGCTGGATGCGGGCAAAGCTGGCCAGGTCGTCGACCCACAGGCGGACGTCCCAGCCGCAGCCGTGCGCCAGGCGGCGTGCCAGCCGCCAGCAGACGCCGATGTCGCCGTAGTTGTCGACGACCCGGCAGAAGATGTCCGCTTGCATGGCCGCCGATCAGTGGAATTTGGCGGGAGCGGCTTCGGCGTCTTCGGGCAGTTCGGCGTGCACCAGTTCGCCCAGGGGATTGGGGAAGTAGGGCGCGCCGCAGTCTTCGCAGTATTCCGGCGGCAGCACGCCCGGAATGCGGCGTACGTCGTTCACGCCATATTCCTTGAGCAGGGCCGCGATTTCGTCGACGACGTCGGGCTGGCCTTCGTCGCCGGGCAGGTCTTCTTCGCGGCCGTACAGCGGCCAGACGCAGCCATAGTAGACGTCGTTGCTGTTGCGCGCCGTGAAGCTGATGCGGTATTCGTCCACGCGGTTTTCACCGCAGCCAGCCACCACCGCGCGCAGTTGCGAGGCGTCGAGGCTGACCGCGCCTTCGAGCCAGCTGATGGCAGCGCGCAGCGACAGCGGCCGCACGCGGCGGTCGGCTTCGCGGTTGCTGACGTAGTAGGCGTCGGGCAGCAGCGATTCAAACCCGCAGCCCGGCAGCAAGGCGGCCAGCGTGGGCTGGGCCTGGGCGGCCCATTGTTCCTGGCAGGCGTCGCGGCTGGCGTCGGCCTCGCCGATCTGTTCCTGCCAGCGGAAGACGGGCGCGAATTCCGGCACCGCCACCGCTGCCACGATGTAGCGCGTGTCGGCCAGCATGTTGGCGGTTTCGGCTTCGGTGTTCAGGGTGGGCTTGGTGGTTTCGGCGCCGAGTGCCTGCGAACCCAGGCGTTGCAGCCACTGCCAGGTTTCGGAGAAGGTGCGCGGCATCTGGTCGACGCTGACCAGCCACGGCATCAGCGCCGTGCGGGCCTGGCTGGACAGCACGTGGCCGTGCAGCTGGGCCAGCAGCGCCTGCTGGGCGCTGGCGGACACGGCGCCGGTGGGAATGGCGTAGCGGGTCCAGGCCACGATGGGCGCAACGATCAGCAGCACGTCGTAGCGCACGCCGTTTTTCTCGATCTTCATCGATTCGGACAGGGTTTCGGCCTGTTCGATCAGGACTTCGTAGGCGCCCACGTCGCTTTGGGCGAGATGGTCCAGGGCGGCCTCCAACGGGGCGTCCTGGCTTGCCTTGAGCAGCTTCGGAATCGCTTCGCCAAGCTGGTTCTCCCAGAACACGTCTTCAACGCGGCTGCCCGAGCGGTTGAGCGACTGGGCAAGGGTGACCAGGCGGGTGGCATCGCGGTTCATGCGGGGAGCGGATTGGCTGCGGGATCGGGCCATAACTTCGGGGGCGTCCAGTAAGTGTGTAACGACGTAGTTTAACGCCCGCCACGGCCGCGGGCAGCAGGGGCGCGCGGCAACGCCGGCAGCGGGTCAGGCGGGCGCGGCGGCAGGACCTGTGCCGCCGTTGCCGACGGGCCGGTGCGTGTCGCATTGATGCTGATCGGGCAACAGATTATCCCTTTGGCGGGGGTTTATTGCCGAACGGAATCGACCGACAATCTTCCCATCGACATGATTTCCTGGAGTCACCGCCATGCGCTGGCCTACGCTTTTCGTTTCCCATGGTTCCCCCATGCTGGCCGTGGAGCCCGGTTTGACCGGCCCCGCGCTGGCCGCCTGGAGCCAGGCCCAGGGCCGCAAACCGCGCGGCATCCTGGTGGTTTCGCCGCACTGGATGGGCCAGGGCCTGGCCCTGTCCACCCGCGACCAGCAGGTGGCCTGGCACGATTTCGGCGGGTTTCCGCCCGAGCTCTACACGCTGCAATACGCCGCGCCCGGTTCGCCGGAACTGGCCGCGCGGGTGCAAAGCCTGCTGGCCGAGTCCGGCATTGCCGCCGATCGCGATCCGCGCCGGCCGCTGGATCACGGCGCCTGGGTGCCGCTGCGCTATCTGTATCCCGAGGTCGACGTGCCGGTGGTGCAACTGTCGCTGGACATGGGGCGCGACGCGGCGGCGCAGTTCGAGCTGGGCCGCGCCCTGGCGCCGCTGCGCGACGAAGACATCCTGATCATCGGATCGGGTTCGCTGACACACAACCTGCGCCACGTGCGCATGCCGCAGGACGCGCCGCCGGTGCCGTATGTGCCGGCGTTCCAGGACTGGTACGCCCGCCACCTGGCCACCCACGACGTGCCGGCGCTGCTGGACTGGCAGGCGCAGGCGCCGGGCGCGTCGCAGGCGCATCCGCACGACGATCACCTGATGCCGCTGTACGTGGCGCTGGGGGCGGGCGGTGCACAGGCCACGCGGCTGACCGACGAGATCTCGTACGGCGCGCTGGCGATGGATGCCTACGCGTTCGACTAGGGCGTGGCGTGCGCCCAGCCGCTGAGTGGCGCAGCGGCTCGGCGCCTCTACGCCTTGTTACGCCCCGCGGGTTGGAAACGACACAGCGACTATGCATAATGGCTGCCGCCCGCGCTCGCGGGCGTTTCCTTGTGTTGGACGCATGCCGGCGCCGCCGGCGGGGAGATCAAGATCGTGAAAGCGCCTATCGTGGCATCCGCATGCCTGGCCATCGCCGCCCTGTGCCTGGGCGCCTTGCAGCCCGCCTGGGCCGAAGACGTGCCGGGGTCGAGCGACCATCCTGCGCTGACGCGTTTCAAGGGCGCCGAGATCCGCGCCTACGAACGCAAGGACTACGACGAAGCCTTCATGCCCAACCAGCCGATCGCCCAGGAATCGGCCGCCAAGGGGCTGCAACTGGAGGGCAAGGTCACGCGCATTTCGTATCGCATCAGCGGCGGCAAGTCGGCGCTCGAGGTGTACCGCAACTACCAGGGCGCGTTGCAGTCGGGCGGCTTCAAGACCGTATTCGAGTGCAAGGGCGACAACCAATGCGGCAGCGACTTCCAGTCGTTCGTCATCAACGGCGGCAAGGTCAGCCCGCCCGGGAAGGGCGATGCCGCGTTCGGCGGCAAGTACTACGTGGTGCTGGCCAAGAAAGAGGCGCCGTCGGGCGACCTGTATGTGTTCCTGGACGTGATGGAAGACAGCGCCAACCAGATCACGCCGGTCTACGTGCAGGTGGTCGAGACCAAACCCATGCAGACCGGGCAGGTCCAGGTGCTGGACATGGCCGCCATGCAGAAGTCGCTGGCCGAATCGGGCCGAGTGGCCGTCTACGGCGTGTACTTCGATACCGACAAGGCCGAGGTCAAGCCGGAATCCAAGGCCGCGCTGGACGAAATGGGCAAGCTGCTCAAGGCCAACCCCAATCTGAAGGTCTACGTGGTGGGCCACACCGACAACCAGGGCACCCTGGCGCGCAACCTGGAACTGTCGCAAAAGCGCGCGGACGCCGTGGTCAAGGCGCTGGAGGCCGACTACAAGATTGCCGCCGCGCGCCTGTCGCCGCGCGGCGTGGCCTCGCTGGCGCCGGTGGCGGCCAACGACGCCGAGGCCGGTCGCGCCAAGAATCGCCGCGTCGAGCTGGTCAGCCAGTAGTGCGCCGCATGGCCTGAACCTCGCGCGAGCGTTCGCAAGCCATGAAAAAAGCCCCTGGAGCCTTGCGGTTCCAGGGGCTTTGTCTTGCCTGCGGGAGGCAGGTGCGTGTGTGGGCGCTTAGGCGGCCAGCAGCTGGCGCAGCACGAAGGGCAGGATGCCGCCGTGCTGGTAGTAGTCGACTTCGATCGGGGTGTCGATGCGCAGCAGCACGGTGACGTCCTGCTTGGAGCCATCCTTGCGGGTGATGGTCAGCGTCACGTCCATCATCGGCTTGATGCCGTTTTCCAGGCCCGAGATGTCGTAGGTCTCTTCGCCGGTGATGCCCAGCGACTGCACGCTGTCGCCGCCCTTGAACTGCAGGGGCAGCACGCCCATGCCGACCAGGTTGCTGCGGTGGATGCGTTCGAAGCTGCGGGTGATCACGGCCTTCACGCCCAGCAACTGCGTGCCCTTGGCCGCCCAGTCGCGCGACGAGCCGGTGCCGTATTCTTCGCCGCCGAACACCACCGTGGGCGTGCCGGCCGCCACGTACTTCATGGCCGCGTCGTAGATCGACATCTGTTCGCCGCTGGGCTGGAACAGCGTTTCGCCGCCTTCGAAGCGGCTGCCGTCGGGCAGCGCGGGAATCATGAGGTTCTTGATGCGCACGTTGGCGAAGGTGCCGCGCATCATGATTTCATGGTTGCCGCGGCGCGAGCCGTAGCTGTTGAAATCGGCCTTCATGACGCCGTTTTCCTTGAGCCACTTGCCTGCGGGCGAGGTTTCCTTGATGGAGCCGGCCGGCGAGATGTGGTCGGTGGTGACCGAGTCGCCGAACACGCCCAGCGCGCGGGCGTTCTTGACGGTGGGCATCGCGCCCGGGGTCATGCCGAAGCCATCGAAGAACGGCGGTTCGGCGATGTAGGTGGAATCAGGCCAGTTGTAGGTGTCGCCGTTGACGCCCTTGATGTTTTCCCAGAGTTTGCCCGGGTTGCTCTTGACCTGGCCGTAGTTGGCCTCGAACGCCTTGGGGTCCAGGGCGTACTTGAGCAGCGCTTCGACTTCTTCGGTGGTGGGCCAGATGTCGCCCAGCCAGATGTCGCCGTTCTTGCCGCGGCCGACGGGTTCGGTCATCAGGTCGCGCGTGACCGTGCCGGCCAGGGCGTAGGCCACCACCAGCGGAGGCGAGGCCAGGAAGTTGGCCTTGATGTTCGGGTGGATGCGCGCTTCGAAGTTGCGGTTGCCGGACAGCACGGCCGAGCAGATCAGGTCGTTGCTGGTGATGACGTCGTTCAGGTCGGGCGTCAGGTCGCCGGCGTTGCCGATGCAGGTGGTGCAGCCGTAGGCGGCCACGTCGAAGCCCAGCTTTTCCAGGTAGGGCAGCAGGCCCGTCTTGGTCAGGTATTCGGTGACCACGCGCGAGCCGGGGGCCAGCGAGGTCTTGATGTGCTTGGGCACCTTCAGGCCGGCTTCGACGGCCTTCTTGGCCAGCAGGCCGGCGGCCAGCAGCACGCTGGGGTTGGACGTGTTGGTGCACGAGGTGATGGCGGCAATGAGGATGTCGCCGTTCTTGACCTTGGTGCCCGTGCTGGTGGTGAAGGTCTGCTGCAGCTTGTCGGCGGGCTGGTTGAAGCCGTTTTCGGCCACCGGCTTGGAGAACAGGTCGATGAACGTGTTCTTGACGTTGCCGATCTCGATGCGGTCTTGCGGGCGCTTGGGGCCGGCCAGCGACGGAGCCACGGTGGACAGGTCCAGCGTCAGCAGCTTGGTGAAGTTGATGTCCTTGGCGGCGGGCACGCCGAACATGTTCTGGGCCTTGAAGTAGGCTTCGAACGCGGCGATTTCGTCTTCGGTGCGGCCGGTGCCGCGGAAGTAGTCGATGGTGCGGCCGTCGACCGGGAAAAAGCCCATGGTGGCGCCGTATTCGGGGGCCATGTTGCCGATGGTGGCGCGTTCGGCCACCGACAGGCTGGCCGTGCCTTCGCCACAGAATTCCACGAACTTGCCGACCACTTTTTCACGGCGCAGCATTTCGGTGATGGTCAGGACCAGGTCGGTGGCGGTGACGCCGCCGCGCAGCTTGCCTTTGAGTTCCACGCCGACCACGTCGGGGGTCAGGAAGTACACCGGCTGGCCCAGCATGCCGGCTTCGGCTTCGATGCCGCCCACGCCCCAGCCGACCACGCCGATGCCGTTGATCATGGTGGTGTGGCTGTCGGTGCCGACCAGCGAGTCGGGGTAGTAGACGTTGTTCTTCTTGTCCTGGTGCACGCCGCGCGCCAGGTATTCCAGGTTCACCTGGTGGACGATGCCGAAGCCCGGGGGCACCACGCCGAAGGTGTCAAAGGCCTGCATGCCCCACTTCATGAACTGGTAGCGCTCTTGGTTGCGCTTGAATTCCAGCTTCATGTTCAGGTCCAGCGCGTTCTTCGTGCCGAAGTAGTCGATCATGACCGAGTGGTCGACCACCAGGTCGACCGGCACCAGGGGTTCGATGCTCTTGGGGCTTTTGCCCATCTTGTCGGCCACCGAGCGCATGGCGGCGATGTCGGCCAGCAGCGGCACACCGGTGAAGTCCTGCAGCACCACCCGGGCGACCACGAAGGGAATTTCGTCTTCGCGCTTGGCGTTGGCCTGCCAGGCGGCCAATTGGCGCACGTGTTCTTCCGTGACCTTCTTGCCGTCGCAGTTGCGCAGCACCGATTCCAGCACGATGCGAATGGAGACCGGCAGACGCTGCACATCGATGCCCAGGGACTTGCCCAGCGCCGGCAGCGAATAGTACTGACAGGACTTGTTGCCGATCTTGAAATTCTTGAGTGTGTCTAGGGTGTTGTGCGGCATGATGGACTCCGTGGTTTCGCCCGCGTAAAGCCGGCATTTTCAGGCGTTTCGACGCGTTTGTCATTGTAGGCGACAGCGGCGCGGTCTGGCTTGTGTCTTATATCTTATATAAGACTTGAAGGGCACGTCAAAGTTCCTTGGCGGCGTCTGGTCCTGGCCATGCCCGGCAATCCGGGGTCCGGCCTGGGGCGCCCAAGGATCTGGCGCCTGCCCAGGGCTGCATGCCCAAAGCGCTACTTTGGAGCAGGCGCGCCATCCCTGCAAGTCCCCCTTTTTTTAACAAAGAAGTCCTACAAGTGCATGGCGGGGCGGGGTCAGGCCAGGAAATCGCGCAGCAGGGGTTCCAGTTCTGTTTTCAGGAAGTCCACCAGGGCGCGCTGGGCCGTGGACGGGTAGGGGGTGGGCGAGGTCAGGATATAGAGCTTGTCGCCCGGCCCTTCGGCCTGGTAGGCCTGCAGGACCGGGGCCAGCCGTCCGGCCCGCAGGTCGGGCTGCACGATGTAGGCCGGCAGCAGCGCCACCCCGGCGCCGTCGCGGGCGGCCTGGGCCAGGAAGGGGAAGTATTCGGATTGCAGGCGGGGCGCCAGCTTGGTGTCATAGACCTGGCCCTTGCGGTGCAGCCGCAGCGTCACCTGGGGCTTGGGGCCGGGCGGGGCCAGGAAGTCCAGCCGGCCCAGGTCGCGCGGGTGCGCGGGGGCGCCCAGCCGCGCCAGGTAGTCGGGCGCGGCGCACAGGTGCCACTTGATGCGGCCCAGTTCGCGTGCCACGTAATCTTGGGGCGGGGTCGAGATGACCCGCAGCGCCACGTCGATTTCGGACGAAATGAGGTCGCTCACCCGGTTCGAAAACAGCACCCGCAGGCTTAGACTGGGATGGTCCAGCGCGAAGCGCACCAGCAGCGGGCGCAGGGCTTCCAGTTCGCCCAGGCCGGTGGGCAGGCTCAGGCGTACGTGGCCGGTGGGCTCGGTGCCCAGCTTCTGCAGGGCGTGGCGGGCCGATTCGACCTCGCGCGCCATGCGGGCGCCGTGTTCGTACAGCACCGTGCCTTCGTGGGTCAGTTCCAGCCGGCGGGTGGTGCGCCGGATCAACTGGGCGCCAAAGGCGCGTTCCAGCTTCTGCAGGTTGCGGCTCACGTGCGAACGCGTCACGCCCTGGCGCAGCGCGGCTTCACTCAGCGTGCCGGCTTCCACGATGGTCACGAACAGCTGGATCAGGTTCAGGTCCAGGGCGGCCATGGCTTGCCTCATTGTTGCCTGTCAGGAAACATAGTTTAGTCATGTCAAGGCATTGTCGCGGAACAAGGCCATTGATATTCTGAAATCAAACACAAGGAGACACCCCATGCGGCAAACCATGTTCCGCGCCGACCTGTACCAGGGCCAGCGCATCCTCGTCACCGGCGGCGGCACCGGGCTGGGCTACGCCATGGCCCGGCAGTTGGCGGCGCTGGGCGCCACGGTGCATCTCTGCGGCCGCCGCCTGGCGGTGCTGGAGCAGGCGGCCGAGGCGCTGCGGCGCGATTTCGGCGGCCAGGCCCATGCCCATGCGGTGGATATCCGCGACGCCAGCGCGGTGGACGCCATGGTGGCCGGCATCTGGGCCGACCACGGCGGGCTGGATGCCCTGGTCAACAATGCCGCCGGCAACTTCATCAGCCCCACCGAAAAGCTGTCCGAGCGCGGCTTCAACGCCATCGCCGATACGGTCTTTCGCGGCACGTTCTACATGACGCAGGCTGTGGGCAAGCGCTGGATCGCCACGGGCGCCTCGGGCGCGGTAGTGTCCATCGTGGTCACCTGGGTCTGGACCGGCTCGCCTTTCGTGGTGCCGTCGGCGATGTCCAAGGCCGGCATCGACGCCATGACCAAATCGCTGGCGGTGGAATGGGGCCGCCGCGGCATCCGCCTGAACGCCATTGCGCCCGGGGTCATTCCCACCGAGGGCGCGTCGGCCCGGCTGCGGCCCAACGACACCGGCACCGATGCCCTGGTCAAGCAGAACCCCATGCAGCGCCTGGGCCAGGACCAGGACATCGGCGAACTCGCCGCCTTCCTGCTGGCGCCGGGCAACGACTGGATCAACGGCCAGACCATCGCGCTGGACGGCGGCGACTACCTGGCCAACGGCGCGTACTTCAAGCAGTACTTCGAATGGACCGACGACGACTGGGCTGCCGCCCGCGCCGCCATCGAGGCGCGCAATGCCGAAGACAAGGCGCAGCGTTCGGCGGGCCGGGCATGAGGGCGTCGGATCATCGCGCCACGGCGCCCACCGCATCCTTGGGCGCCGGGCAGATCATCGTCGGCGAGGGCGTGCTGGACCGCGCCACGCTGGCGCTGCGCGGCGAACAGGTCGCGGCCGGGCTGGCGGCGAGGGGCGTGGGCGAAGGCGACGTGGTGGCGGTGCTGCTGCGCAACGGCATGCCCTACCTGGAAATCATCCAGGCCTGCAAGCGCCTGGGCTGCTATTACTGCCCCATCAACTGGCACTACACGCCTTCCGAGGTGGCCTTTCTGGTGACCGACAGCGGTGCCCGGCTGCTGATCGCCGAAGCCGACCTGTGGCCGGCGGTGCAGGGCGCGCTGCCCGCTGACCTGCCCGCCCTGCGGGTGGGGGCGCCGGGCGCGGCCGACGACTACGCCGGCTGGCGCGACGCGCATGCGCCCTACGACGGCCCCGTGGTGGCCCCGCGTGGCCACATGGCCTATACGTCGGGCACCACCGGGCGCCCCAAGGGCGTCGTGCGCGAACCGTTTCCGCTGGACCAACTGCCGCAGCGCCTGGCGGCCGTCGAAGCCGTGGTCGAACAGGCCTACGGTTTGCGCGCCGGTTGCCGGGCGCTGCTGCCCGCGCCCATTTACCACAGCGCGCCCAGCGTTTTCGCGCAGGTGGCGCTGCGGGTCTGCGACACCCTGGTGGTGACGCCGCGCTTCGATCCCGTCGACGTGCTGCGCCTGATCGAACGGCACCGCATCGACACGATCTACCTGGTGCCCATCATGTATGTGCGCCTCTTGAAACTGGACCCGGCAGTGCGCGCGTCGTTCGACCTGTCGTCGCTGCGCTTCGTGGCATCCACCGGCGCGCCGTGCGCACCGGCGCTCAAGCGCGCCATGATCGACTGGCTGGGGCCCGTCATCCATGAAACCTACGCGTCCAGCGAGGCCGGCATGGTGACCGCCATCGGCTCGCAAGAGGCCCTGGCACGGCCCGGCAGCGCCGGCCGGCCCATCGGCGGCGCCCAGGTGCGCATCGTCGGCGACGACGGCGCCGCCTGCGCCCCGGGGCAGGTCGGCCGCATTTTCGTGCGCCAGCCGGCCTATGCCGATTTCACCTACCGCAACCACCCCGAGGCCCGCCGCCGCGTCGAACTCGACGGCCTGATCGGCCTGGGCGACCTGGGCTACGTGGACGAAGACGGCTATCTGTTCGTGTGCGACCGGGAATCCGACCTGGTCATTTCGGGCGGCGTGAACATCTACCCCGCCGAAATCGAACACCACCTGATGCAGTACCCGGGCGTGGCCGATTGCGCGGTGTTCGGCGTGCCCGACGACGAGTTCGGCGAACGCCTGCTGGCGCTGGTGCAGCCGGCGGCCGATGCGCACGTGCGGCCCGAAGATGCGTTGCAGTGGCTGGCGGGGCGCATCGCGCGGTTCAAGGTGCCGCGCGAACTGCGCCTGCAGGCGGCCTTGCCGCGCGACGACAACGGCAAGATCGCCAAGCGCCGCCTGCGCGACACATTCTGGGCCGGCCAGGAAAGGAAGGTGTAGCGCGCGGCCCATGCATCACCACAAGCGCAAGCCCATATTGCGCATCGAACAATGACACTGGGGAGACAACCATGTCGAGGATGATTCACGCGTTCGGCCGCTGCGCGGCTGCCCTGTTGCTGAGTGCCGCCGGCACGTCGACCGCGTTGGCGGCGTTTCCGGACCACCCGGTCAAGCTGGTGGTGCCGTATACGCCGGGCGGATCGGCCGACCAGTTGGCGCGGGTGCTGGCCGAAAGGCTCTCGCAGGAACTGGGGCAGCCCGTGGTGGTGGAAAACAAGCCGGGCGCCAACACCATGATCGCCGCCACCCAGGTGGCGCGGGCCCAACCCGACGGCTACACCGTGTTCCTGGCCAGCAACGCCAGCATGGTGCTCAACCCCATGCTCTACCAAAAGATCTCGTACGACGCCGCGCGCGATTTCCGGGTGCTGTCGGTGGTGGCCGAATTGCCGCTGGTGGTGGTGGCCAACAACGACGTGCCGGCCGCCACGCTGGCGCAATTCGTCGACTACGCGCGCGCCCGGCCGGGCAAGCTGAACTACGCATCGGTCGGCATCGGCAACCCCTTGCAGCTGGCCACGGAATTGTTGAAGTCGCGCACCGGCATCGACGCCGCGCACATTCCGTACAACGGCAGCGCGCCCGCGCTCAGTTCCCTGATGAGCAACGACACGCAGCTGATGGTCGACGTCATCAGCACGTCGCTGCCGCTGGTGCGCGACAAGAAGATCAAGGCGCTGGCGGTGACCACCAGCGAACGCCTGCCCGTGCTGCCGGACGTGCCCACGGTGGCCGAAAGCGGCTTTCCGGGGTTTCGCGCGGCCACCTGGTTCGGCCTGGCCGTGCCCAAGGCCACGCCGTCGGCCGAAGCCGCGCGCCTGCAAGAGGCCGTGGCGGCGGTGATGCGGCAGCCCGACTTTCGCGACCGTTTCCAGGTGCAGGGGCTGGTGATCCAGGCGCCGCGCAGCCAGGCCGAGATCGATGCCTACGTGGCTGAAGACCGCGAGCGCTGGGGCGCCGTGATCCAGGCCAACTCCATCAAGCTGGATTGACGGCGGGCCCGCGTGGCGCTGCGTCAGGCCAGCAGCGCCGGCAGTTCCGCCACCGCGAATTCCAGGAAGCGCCGCAGCGCCAGCGGCGCTCCGCGGCGGGCGGGCATGACCGCGTAAATGCGGGCCGGCGCCGTCCGCCAGGCGGGCAGGATCTGCACCAGGTCGCCCTTGGCCAGCGCCCCGGCGCACAGGTAATGCGGCAAGAGCGCCACGCCCAGGCCGGCGCGCGCCATTTCGCGCAGCGCGGCCAGGTTGCTGCTCAGGCAGCGCGGCAGGTATTCGACCGATTCGGCTTCGCCAGCCGGGCCGACGAAGTGCCAGCTTTGCGGGCTGTCCTGCGTGGCGTGGGCGAGCAGGGGCAAGGTGTTCAGGTCGCGCGGGTGCCGCGGCGCGGCCAGGGCCACGCCGGGGGCGCACACCAGAATCAATGGCACCGGCGCCAGTTCGCGCGCGACCAGCCGCGAATCCGTGAGCGACGCGCCCTGGGCGCGAAAGGCCAGGTCGTAGCCTTCGCCCACCAGGTCGATGATCTGGTCGCGGGTATCGAGCAGCACTCGCACGCCCGGATGCTTCAGGCAGAAGCGCGCCACCAGGTCCCCCACCAGGGTCACCGCCAACGCCGACGGTGCGGTCATACGCAGCAGGCCGCTGGGCGTGTCGCCCATCGAGGCGGCCAGGTCGAAGGCGCTGCGGGCCTCGCGCGCCATGGCCAGGGCGTGCACGTAGATCTGTTCGCCCATGGGGGTGAGCGATACCCGGCGGGTATTGCGCTGAAGCAGCCGCATGCCCAGGCGCGCCTCCAGTTCGGCCACGCGCCGGCTCAGTTTCGAGCGCTGCATGTTCAGCACGCGGGCCGCGGCGGAAAAGCCGCCTTTCTCCACCACCTCGCTGAAAAGCAGAAGATCGTCGAGGTGATGAATGTAGGTGTTCATGGGGGTTTACGCGAAGGATTGTCCTGCTTAACAGGACAATTATTCCTGAAATCCGACTCTACTGTGCGCGGGGCAGAACCCATAAGCTTGGCGCCAGGTAATAAAACCAGGCAGCACATCCTTGACCCTCCGTCTCAGCCCTCCCGTCACCCCCTCGTTTGAACCTGTGGGCGACGCCTGTTCCATCCGCCAATTCCGCTACACCGATTTCCCGCAGGGCATGTCGCCCCTGGTGCTGGTGGACCACTTCGTCATGACCGGTCCGACATTCGCGCCGCATCCCCATGCCGGCATGTCGGCGGTGACCCTGCTGCTGGAAGACACACGCGGCGCCATGCGCAGCCGCGACAGCGTGCACAACGACCACGAAATCCGTGCCGGCGACCTGCACTGGACATTGGCCGGCCGCGGCATCGTGCACACGCAGCAGCCGGTGGGCGAGGCTCGCCTGAACGGCTTGCAGATGTTCGTGAACCTTCCCGAAAAGCTGAAATCGCTGGCGCCGGACACCGCACTGCTGCGCGCCTGGGAAATGCCGGTGATCCAGAACGACGCGGGCCGAGTGCGTGTGGCCTCGGGCAGCTACGGCGGTTGGGACGCGCCGCTGGCCACTCCCGAGCCCTTGCTGGTGCTGGACGGCTGGCTGCGGCCGGGCGCCTCGCGCCTGGTGCCGCTGCCGGCCGGCTGGAATGCCTGGCTGTATGCGGTGCAGGGCGAACTGGGCGTGCGTGCGCGGCACCAGACCACGCCGGTCGCGCCGGGTGCGCCCACGGCGCCTGCGTCGAGCGGGACGTCGGCGCCGTCCGTCATGGGCGGCAAACGGCCGGCGCCTGTCGTCAAAAGCGTGGTCGACCCCGACTTCGCCATCCTGCCCGCGGGGGCAGCCCTGGCGGCCTCGGCGGACAGCGACGGCATGCTGTTGCTGATCGCGGGCAGCGCGCCTGCGCACTTCGTGCTGGTGGCGGGCCGGGACATCAACGAGCCGGTGATACAGCGCGGCCCCTTCGTGATGTCGAATTCACGCGCGCTGTCGCAGGCGATGGCTGCCTACGAAGCGGGGGAATTCGGCCAGCTTCGCCAAGAGGCAAGCGTGCGGGGCTGAGCGCGGGCGGGTCTGACAAGTGGCTGAATAGAAAGCGGAAATCCGGTTCGCGGCCGTTGTGTGGCTGCAACAATTGGTGATTTCTATATAAGGGACGCAATGAGAATGATTCCGTTTTATCTAGAATCTAGCTCGCACTTGCGATTCCCTGCTTCTTGCGAAGCGCCCGCTTATTGATATCCCCATATGAAACTACGAACTCTTGCGTGCGTGGTTGCGGCCTTGCCGTACACCGTCGCCCATGCCCAATCCGCCGCGCCCGCCGCCGACGCCAACAGCCCGGTCGTGTCGATGGAAGCGATCAAGGTGGAGGCCAGCGCCGACGCCTCGGCCGGCGGCCTGGCCCAGCCTTATGCGGGCGGGCAGGTGGCGCGCGGCGGCCGCATCGGCGTGTTGGGCACGCAAGACATCATGAGCACCCCGTTCAGCGTCACCAGCTATACCAATGAGCTGATCCAGGACAAGCAGGCGCGCAGCGTCGGCGACGTGCTGCAGAACGACCCGGGCGTGCGCGTGGCACGCGGCTTCGGCAACTTCCAGGAATCGTATTTCATCCGCGGCTTCATCCTGAGCTCGGACGACGTGGCCTACAACGGGCTGTACAGCCTGTTGCCGCGCCAGTACATCGCCACCGAACTGTTCGAACGCGTGGAAGTGCTGCGCGGCGCGACCGCCTTCCTGACGGGCGCGGCGCCCAACGGCGGCGGCATCGGCGGCGTGATCAACCTGGTGCCCAAGCGCGCGCCGAACGATCCGCTGACCCGCATCACGACCGGCGTGTCCAGCGGCGGCCAGTTCCAGGTGTCCACCGACATCGCGCGCCGTTTCGGCCCGGATGACAGCACCGGCATCCGCATCAACGCGGCCCAGCGCAGCGGCGACACGGCCATCGACGACGAACACTCCCGCACCAGCCTGGTGTCGCTGGGCCTGGATTGGCGCTCGGCCGATACGCGCCTGTCGGCCGACATCGGCTTTCAGGAAAACAAGCTCAAGCGCGCGCGGCCGAACATCAGCGTGGTGGGCCTGAAGGACCACGTGCCGGCGCCGCCCGATGCCAGCTCGAACTATGCGCAGCCCTGGTCGTATTCCAATGAACGCGACTGGTTCGGCACGGTGCGGGCCGAGCACGACTTCAGCGACAAGCTGACCGGCTGGGCGGCCTTTGGCATGCGCCGCAGCGACGAAGCGAATTCGCTGGGCAACGTCACGTTGACCAACGCGTCCACGGGCGCGGGCAATTTCTACCGCTTTGACAACACCCGCAAGGACAGCGTCAACACGGGTGAAGTCGGGCTGCGCGCCAAGGTGCGCACCGGCCCGGTGGGACATGAATTCGTGGTGTCGGCGTCTTTCTTCGATCTGAAGAAAAAGAACGCCTACATCATGGACTACGCCAATACGTTCCCGACCAATATCTACGACCCGCAGTCGTATTCGCAGCCGGCGTTCAGCGCCAAGGCGCTGCGCGGCAACGATATCGATGATCCGGCGCTGCAAGGCCGCACGCGCACCAGCAGCTACGCGTTCGGCGACACCCTGTCGTTCCTGGACGACAAGGTGCTGCTGACCCTGGGCATCCGCCATCAGCGCCTGTCCTCGCGCAGCTATGCCTACAACACCGGCAAGGAAAACGGCGCCTACGACCAGAGCCGCAATTCGCCGGCCGCGGGCCTCGTGTTCAAGGTGGCGCCCAGCGTGTCGCTGTATGCCAACTACATCGAGGCGCTGGTGGCCGGTGATACGGCACCCAGCGTGGCCAACGGCAAGCCCGTGCCCAACCAGGGCGAAAGCCTGGCGCCGTACGTTTCCAAGCAGAAGGAAATCGGCGTCAAGTACGACGGCGACGGCCTGGGCGCGGGCCTGGCGCTGTTCTCGACCGACAAGCCGCGCGCTTCCTACGATGCATCGAACACGTTCACGGCCTCCGGCAAAGACCGCCACCAGGGCGTGGAGCTGACCGTGTTCGGCGAACCGATCAAGACCGTGCGCGTGCTGGGCGGCCTGACCTTCCTGGATGCCAAGCAGCGCTCGACCGGCAACACGGCCATCGACGGCAATCGCGTGATCGGCGTGCCGCGCTTCCAGGCCAACCTGGGCGCGGAATGGGACATTCCCGGCGTGCAGGGCCTGGCCGTGGACGGCCGCGTGGTGTACACCGGCGCGTCCTATGCAGATGATGCCAACACGCTCAAGGTGCCCGGCTGGACGCGTTTCGACGCCGGCCTGCGCTACATGATGGACGTGGACGGCCACGTGGTGACGCTGCGCGCCCGGGTCGACAACATCGCCAACCGCAACTACTGGTCGTCGGTGGGCGGCTACCCCGGCAACGGCTACCTGGTGCTGGGCGGCCCGCGCACGTTCTCGCTGAGCGCCAGCATGGACTTCTGATCGCCCTTGGTGGTCACCGGATCGCCGGTCTGTCTGAGGCGGACCGGCAAGACAGAAAAGCCCTGGTGGTTCAATGAACCAGCAGGGCTTTTCCGTTCTACGTCATCAACCAGCCACCCGCCACATCGAGCACCTGCCCGGTCACGAAGCGCGCCTGGTCGGATGCGAAAAAGAGGCAGGCATCGGCCACTTCTTCCGGCGTGCCCAGGCGGCGCAGGGCGGTGACGTCGGCGACGGCGTCATTGATTTCCTTGGGCACGCTCTTGAGCAGCGGCGTGCTGATGCGCCCCGGGGCCAGGCCGTTGACGGTGACGTCGTATTCGCCCAGTTCCGCAGCCCAGTGGCGCGTCAGGCCCAGCAGCGCCGCCTTGGTGGCGGCATAGTGCGCGGCGACGATGTCGCAGTAAGCCTTGCCGGCCACCGACGACATGTTGATGACGCGTCCCTGGCGCTGCTTGACCATGTGCGGCGCGGCCAGGTGCGTCATGTAGAAGACGCTGTTCAGGTTGACCGCCACCACCTTGTCCCATTCGCCGGGCGTCATTTCCCAGACCTTCAGCGCGCGGCCGTCGGTCTTGGGCGAGATGCCCACGTTGTTGACCAGGATGGTGGCCGGCCCCAGCTCGCGGGTGATGCGGTCATACGCCGCCTGGCATTGCTCGAAATGGGCCACGTCGGCCGGCACGAAGGCCACCGCGTGGCCGCGTTGCTTGAGCGCTTGTTCGTAGGCCTGGCCTGCCTGGGCATTGAAGTCGATCAGCCCGACCTTCGCGCCTTCGGCCAGGAAGCCTTCGACGATGGCCGAGCCGATGCCGCCCACGGCGCCGGTGACGATGACGACCTGATCGGTGAAGCGCGCGCTCATGCCTGCACCTGCAGCATGATCTTGCCGATGTGTGCGCTGCTTTCCATCAGGGCGTGGGCCTCGTTGGCGCGCGCCAGCGGGAACACGGCGTGGATGCGCGGCAGGCACTGGCCTTGTTCCATCAGCGGAAGCACCTTGTCGGCCAGCGACTGGGCAATGGCGCCCTTGTCCTCGTCGGACCGCGGGCGCAGGGTGGACCCGGTGAACGACAGCCGCTTGGTCATGATGGGCAGGGCGTCGATCTCGGCCTTGCTGCCTTCCAGGAAGGCGATCTGCACCAGGCGGCCATTCACGGCGAGCAGGCGGATGTTCTTGTTGATGTAGCGGCCGCCTACCATGTCCAGGATGACGTCGACGCCGGCGCCCTGCGTCGCTTCGCGAATGTCGGCTTCGAAGTCGGTATCGCGGTAGTTCAGCGCGTGGTGCGCGCCGGCCGCCAGGCAGGCCTGGGCTTTTTCAGCGTTGCCGACGGTGGTCCAGACCTGCGCGCCAAAGGCGCGCGCCAGCTGGATGGCCGTGAGACCGATGCCGCTGGAGCCGCCGTGCACCAGGAATTTCTCGCCGGCTGCAAGGCGGGCGCGGTCGAACACGTTGGTCCAGACCGTGAAATAGTTTTCGGGAATGGCGGCGGCCGCCAGCAGGTCCAGGCCGCGCGGCACGGGCAAGCAGTGGCGTTCGTCGGCCAGGCAGTATTGGGCGTAGCCGCCGCCGGGCGTCAGCGCGCAGACCTTGTCGCCCACCTTCCAGCGCGTGGCCTGGGGGCCCACGGCGATGATGGTGCCCGACACTTCCAGGCCCAGGTAGGGCGACGCGCCGGGCGGGGGCGGGTACGAGCCGGAGCGTTGCAGCACGTCGGGGCGGTTGACCCCGGCGTAGGCGACTTGGATCAGCACCTGGCGGCCGGTGGGCGATTCCATCTCGCGTTCGGCCGGGCGCAGGCAGTCGGGCGGGCCGCCCTTGCCGTGGTCGATGAATGTGCAGCGTAAAGACATACAGGACAGGTCCTTGAAGAATCAGTGGCCCAGGTAGGCCTTCTTGACGTGGGGGTCGGCCAGCAGCTCGGCGCCGGTGCCGGTGCGCACGATGGCGCCGTTTTCCAGCACGTAGCCGCGATCGGCCAGGCGCAGGGTGCGGAATACGTTCTGCTCGACCAGCAGCACGGTGACGCCGTGCGCGGTGACGTCGCGGATGATGTCGAACATCTGCTGCACCAGCAGCGGTGACAGGCCCAGCGACGGCTCGTCGAACACCAGCAGCTTGGGGTCGGCCATCATGCCGCGCGCAATGGCCACCATCTGCTGCTCGCCGCCCGACAGCGAGCCGGCATACTGGCCCAGGCGTTCGCGCACGCGCGGAAAGATCTGCAGCACTTCTTCCAGCTTGCGCTGCACTATGGGGCGGGCGGCGCGTTTGTACGAGCCCATCAGCAGGTTGTCCTTCACGGTGAAGTGCGGAAACAGCTGGCGGCCTTCGGGAATCATGGTGATTCCGGCGTCGACGATGTCGAAGGGCGGGCGGTTGGTCAGGTCCTGGCCTTCGAATTCCACGCGGCCCGTGGTGGCGCCGATGACCCCGCACAGGGTCTTGAGCGTGGTGGTCTTGCCGGCGCCATTGGCGCCGATCAGCGTGACGATCTCGCCGGCACGCACCTCGAAGTTCAGGCCGTTGAGCACCTGGCTCTTGCCGTAGCCCGACGAAAGATCCGAAACCTTAAGCATCCTGGTACTCCTTGCCCAAATAGGCTTCGATGACGGCGGGGTTCTCGACCACGTCCCTGGGCGCCCCGCTGACCAGCACCGCGCCTTCGTTCAGCACGATGATGCGGTCCGACAGCGCCATGGTGGCCTGCATCATGTGTTCGATCAGCAGCACCGAGACGCCCGAGTCGCGGATGCGGCGGATCATCTGGATGGACTTCTCGATGTCAGTGGGGTTCAGGCCCGCCATGACTTCGTCCAGCAGCAGGATGCGCGGCCGGATGGCCAGGGCGCGCGCGATCTCCAGCCGTTTCATGCCGCCCACCGTCAGGCTGCGCGCCTCGGTGTTCAGAGACTTGAGCAGGTCGGTTTCCTCGGCCACCTTCAGGGCGATCTGCTCGGCTTCCTCGCGGTCCGAGGTGCGGATGAAGGCGCCCAGCATGATGTTTTCCAGCACCGTCAGGCCCGTGAACGGCTTGGCGATCTGGAAGGTGCGCCCCAGGCCCTGGTGCGCGAACTCGTCCGGCGTGCTGCAGGCGACCCAGTTGCCCTGGGCGTCGCGCATCGACACGGCGCCCTTGTCCGGCGACAGAAAGCCCGACAGCAGGTTGAACACCGTGGTCTTGCCCGCGCCGTTGGGGCCGATCATGCCCAGGATCTCGTGCTGGTTCAGCGTCAGCGATACGTCGTTGGTGGCGCGCAGGCCGCCGAAACTCTTGAACAGCTTGTCGGCCTTGAGCACGGGCTGGTCATTGCGGACCGCATCGTGCAGCCGGGCCGGTTCGTTCAGCTTGCGTTTGGCCCGCGGCGTGCCCAGGTAGGGCAGCCGTGCCAGGGCGCGTTCGATGGCAGGGCCGAAGGCGCCGGCCAGGCCGCGCGGAATGGTCAGCACCACCGCCACCAGGATCAGGCCGTAGATCAGCCCGTGCATGCCGTTGCCCACGCTGGACAGCCAGCCGCGCGCCAGTTCGGCAATCGGCAGCACCAGAAAGGTGCCGGCGATGGGGCCGGCCACCGTGCCCAGGCCGCCGATCAGGGCGAACATGGCGACCTGGATCGACAATTCCAGCGAGAACGCGGAGCTGGGGTCGACGAAGGTCAGGTAGGTGATGTGGAAGGTGCCGATCACGCTGGTCAGCATGGCCGAGACCACCGCGGCGATGATCTTCACGCGCACGGTGGGAATGCCCACCGCCAGCGCCGCATCTTCGCGTTCGCGGATGGCGATCAGGTAGTGGCCGATGCGCGATTTGCGGATGTACCACGACACCCAGGTCACCATGAGGAACAGGCCGAACGCGATGATCACGTAGTTGATCTTTTCGCGGAACACGATCCAGGCCCAGCCGATGTTCAGCGGCAGGCTGATGCCGCTGGAGCCGCCGGTCCAGCTTTCTTCGTGGATGACCAGCAGCCGCACCACTTCCAGGATGGCGATGGTGGCCAGCGCGAAGAACGGCCCGCGCAGCCGCAGCGTGGGGTAGCTGATCAGGATGGCCACGGCCGCGGAAATGGCCGCGCCCGCCAGCATGCCGAACCAGGGCGAGATGCCGAAGTTTTGCGTCAGCAGCGTGGCGGTGTAGCCGCCGATTCCGTAGAACACCGCGTGACCCAGCGACAGTTGGCCGGCGTAGCCGCCGACGATGTTCCAGGCCACCGACAGGGCGGAAAAGACGAACAGCAGGACGAACAGGTTGGTCCAGAAGGGCGTGCCCAGGACGACGGGCACGATGAACATGACGATCAGCAGGATAAGGCTGACGTAGGCTTTGGGGCTTCGAAAGTCGGGAAACACGTCTCGCTCCTTGTGGCTCTGATCACTCTGTGCCGACGCCGAACAGGCCGGTCGGTCGCAGGACAAGGATCAAGAGGAAGATCCCGAAATAGACGACCTCTTTCAGGTCGGGGGCGATGTAGTAACCGGCCAGCGTATCGACGATGCCGATGATCATGGACCCGACCACCGCGCCGTACAGGCTGCCCAGGCCGCCCAGCACCACGATCACGAAGGCGGTCAGCACGAAGTAGGTGCCCACCGTCGGGAACACGGGGTACTGCGGCGCCAGCAGGCCGGCTGCGATGCCGACGAAGGCGGTGCCCAGGCCGAAGGCGATGGCGTAGACGTTGTTGACGTTCACGCCCATCAGGGTGGCGGCGTAGCGGTGCTGCGCCACCGCGCGCAGCGCGCGGCCCAGGTAGGTGCGATGCATGAACAGATGCAGCAGCACGGCCAGGCTGATGCCCACCACGAAGGTGATGAGCTGGCCCGTCACCATGGAATAGGCGCCCACGTCGATGGCGTTGGTGCCCAGCTCGACCGGCGCGCGGTAGACGTTGGCGCCGAAGATCACCAGGGCCAGGTTCAGCAGGATGGTGGACACGCCCACCGTGGCAAAGATCTGGATGTGCTGGTCGGCGTTGAGCAGCGGCTGGATGATGCCCTTCTGCGTCAGCGCGCCCAGCGCGAACAGGATGACCGCCACCGGCACCAGGCCGATGTACGGATGCACGCCGAACTGCGCGGCGATCAGATAGACCAGGTACATGCCGATCATCAGGAATTCGCCGTGGGCGAAGTTCACGACGCGCACGACGCCGAAGATCAGCGTCAGCCCCAGGCTGATGATGGTGTATGCGCCGCCCAGCAACAGGCCGTTGATGACCAGTTGAATGAAGATATCCATGGTGCAACCTCTTGGAAAGGGGAGCGCCCCGGCCCGGCGGCCGCGCCGGCCGGGCCGGGGCCTGCTGGCCCCGGTGTTACGCCAGGCGCCCCCGAGCGCCTGGTTGCTGGCAAGTTGTCGTGCTTGTTATTTCTTGAAGACAGGCTTGCCCAGCGCGAGGTTGCTCGGGGCGATGGTGACCAGCTTGCCGTCCTGCCACTGCATCACGTAGAACGTGGATGCATTGTTCTGGCCGTCTTCGCCGAAGTCGAAGGCCCAGCCGTTGGCGGTCTGGCCGGCGGGCTTCTTGTAGGCCAGCACGGCGGCGCGGATCTTGTCCTTGTCGGTGGACTTGGCCGCGGCGATGGCTTCGAAGAAGGCCTTGGCGCCGACGTAGTTGGTCAGGCTGTGGCCGGATTGCGGATCGCTCTTGTAGGTGGACTTGTAGGCTTCCAGGAACTTGTCCAGGCCGGGCGCGCCGGCCGGGTTGATGGACGATTGCGGGAAGTCCAGGTCGAACACGCCGTTCATGTCGGCGCCCACGGCCTTGGCGGTGTCGGCCAGCGAATAGCCGCCGCCCGCGCCGATCACGACCTTGGGCTTGAAGCCCGCGGCGCGCGCCTGGCTGAAGAACAGGATGGCGTCGTTCTGGTAGGCGGTCTGCAGCACGACGTCGACCTTGGCGCCCTTCAGGCGCAGGATGAGCGACGACAGGTCGACCGTCTTGGCGGAGTAGGGCAGCACTTCGGCCACGGTGTAGCCCAGTTCCTGGGCGCGCTTTTTCTCGGTGGCGGCCACGTCGGTGCCGTAAGGCCCGTCTTCGTGGATGATGCCGATCTTGATGTCCTTGGGGTTCAGGCCCATGCCGGGCGCGATGGTGTCGTGCAGCGCGTTCACCACCGACACGCCGTACAGCGCGGTGTTGGGGTTGCTGCGGAACAGGTACTTGTAGCCGCGTGTGGTGATCTTGTGGGCGGTGGCGCCCAGTTCGAAGTAGGGCACGCCGGCCAGTTCGGTGACGGGCGAGGCGGCATACGAGACGCCCGAGGCGTAGCTGCCGAACACCCCGACCACGTTGGACGAGATCAGGCGCTTGGTCTCGGACACGGCCTGGGTGGGGTCGACGGCGTCGGCCTTGATGATCTGGATCTTCTCGCCGTTGATCCCGCCGGCGGCATTGATTTCATTGACGGCCAATTCCAGACCGCGGTAGCTCTCCTGGCCCAGCAACGCCAGGGCGCCGCTGAACGGGAAGAGGGCGCCTACTTTCATGTCGGCCGCTGCGCTGCCGCTGACCACGACGCCGCACAGGCCCAGCGCGATGGCGAATTTATTGAACTTGAACACTGTCTACGCTCCTTTGTTGGTATGGGATGCGGACTGTCTGCTGCTGCGTCCGTCTTTTTTAAATATATGATATATGTGCCGGCGGGGTGTGGAAACCTCGTTCTGGATTCTAGTGCCGGACTTGCAAGGCTGAATCGGGGATTTCCCTCAAGCCGCATGAATAAAGCGTTTCCAGGCAATTGGCTCCTATGGAGAGGCGAAAATTGCGCCCTTCGGACGAGGCGTATGGGGCCACTTCCCGACAATTCCTCCGGCAAGAAACTGGCCGTTTTGATCATATATCCTATATGATCAAAAGGCGTTTCACGAAAAGAATCCAGGAGACATACGCATGTTCGAGGAAGTGGATTTCGCCGGAAAAAGGGTACTGATCACGGCCGGCGCCGATGGGCTGGGCCTGGAAATGGCGCAGGTGTTCCACCGCGCCGGGGCGTCGGTGCTGGTGTGCGACGTCAACCGCGACCGGCTGGCCGCGCTGCCGGGTGAGTTGCCCGGCGTGCAGGCGGTGTACGCCGACGTGTCGGACGAAGACAGCGTGGCCGCGCTGTTCGCCGCCGTGCGCCAGACGCTGGGCGGGCTGGACATCCTGATCAACAACGCGGGCGTGGCCGGCCCCACGGGCTTTGTCGAAACCCTGTCCAAGGCCGACTGGGACCGCACCCTGGCCGTCAACATCACGGGTCAATTCCTGTGCGCCCGCCAGGCCATCCCGCTGCTCAAGGAGTCGCGCGCGGGCGTGATGATCAATCTGTCGTCGGCCGCGGGGCACCTGGGGTTCGCCGGGCGTTCGGTGTATTCGGCGTCCAAGTGGGCGGTCATCGGCTTCACCAAATCGTTGGCTATTGAGCTGGGCGGCCACGGCATCCGCGTCAACGCGATCCTGCCGGGCGCTGTCGAAGGGCCGCGCATCCGCGCCGTCATCGCCGCCAAGGCCAAGACGCTGGACAAGCCGGTGGACGAGATCGCGGCGCTGTACGAAAACCAGGCTGCGCTGGGCCGCATGGTCACGGCGCGCGATATCGCCAACATGGTGCTGTTCAATGCCAGCGAGGCGGCCCGCAGCGTGACGGGCCAGGCCATCGTGGTGGACGGCTTCACGCAGAAGCTCTACTGATGGCGGCCGCCACCGACCCGCGCGACGGGGCAGATCGTCGCGGCACCGACGCTGGGTTTGCTGGCCGGCGCTGCGCGGCCATCATCGGCACCGGGCTCATCGGCCAGGGCTGGGCCATCGTGTTTGCCCGCAAGGGCTGGGACGTGCGCCTGTACGACGTCAACGCCGCCATGCTGGGCGAGGCCAGCGCGCTGATCCGCCGCCAGCTCGACGAGTTGCAGGCGCACGGGCTGCTGCAGGATGCCGCCGCGGCAGCCGCGCGCATCCATGTGGCCGGCAGCCTGCAGGATGCGCTCAAGGGCGCCAGCTACATCCAGGAAAACTCGCCCGAGACGCGCGAGATCAAGCGCAGCCTGTTCCCCTTGCTGGATGCGGCGGCCGAACCCGACGCCATCATTGGCAGTTCCACGTCCAGCATCCCGGCCAGCGAATTCACCGAGGACCTGCCCGGGCGCCACCGCTGCCTGGTGTCGCATCCGGTCAACCCGCCTTACCTGATTCCGGTGGTGGAACTGTGCCCGGCGCCCTGGACCAGCGCGGACACGATGGCGCGCGCCCGCGACATCATGCGGGACATCGGCCAGAAGCCCGTGTCGATGACGCGCGAGATCGAAGGCTTCATCCTGAACCGCCTGCAAGGCGCCTTGCTGCACGAGGCCTTCCGGCTGGCGGCGGCCGGCATCGCCAGCGCCGAGGATATCGACGCCACCGTGAAAGACGGCCTGGGCCTGCGCTGGTCGTTCATGGGGCCGTTCGAAACCATCGACTTGAATGCCCCCGGCGGCATCGCCGATTACTGCGGCCGCTATGGCGGCCTGTACCAATCCATCGGCGCCACCCAAGCCGAAAGCGTGGCCTGGGAGGGCGCGCTGGTCGATGCCCTGTCGGCCGAGCGGCGGCGCCTGCTGCCCGATGAAGACCTGACGGCGCGCCGCTATTGGCGCGACGAGCAATTGATGCGCCTGATGCGCCACAAACAAAGCAACGGAGACGAAATTGGCTAAACCCAAACAGAAAGTCGTGATCACCTGCGCCGTCACGGGCGCCATCCACACGCCCAGCATGTCGCCGCACCTGCCGGTCACTGCCGACGAAATCGCCGAAGCCGCCATCGGCGCGGCGCGCGCGGGCGCGGCGGTGCTGCACCTGCACGCCCGCGATCCCGAAACCGGCAAGCCGTCGCAAGACCCGGCGTTGTTCAAGCCTTTCCTTGAGCGCATCAAGGCCGAGACCGACGCCATCATCAACATCACCACCGGCGGCAGCCCGCACATGACAGTGCAGGAACGCATGCGCCCGGCCACCACCTTCAAGCCCGAGCTGGCGTCGCTGAACATGGGGTCGATGAATTTCGGCCTGTTCCCCATGCTGGGCCGCTTCCAGGACTTCAAGCACGACTGGGAACGCGAGCATCTCGAGAACAGCCGTTCGCTGATCTTTCGCAACACGTATCAGGACATCGAATCGATTCTTGAACTGGGCAACGCCAACGGCACCCGCTTCGAATTCGAGTGTTACGACATCAGCCACCTGTACAACCTGGCGCACTTCGTGGACCGCGGCCTGGTCAAGTCGCCGCCGTTCATCCAGTCGGTGTTCGGCATCCTGGGCGGCATCGGGCCGCACCCCGAAGACTTGATGCACATGAAGCGCACGGCCGACCGCCTGTTCGGCAATGAATACGAATGGTCGATCCTGGGCGCCGGCCGCAACCAGATGCCGCTGGCGACCATCGGCGCGGCCATGGGGTCGAACGTGCGGGTGGGGCTGGAAGATTCGCTGTGGATCGGGCCGGGCCAGCTGGCCGAGTCGAACCGGATGCAGGTCGAGCGCATCCGCACCATCCTGGAGGCGCTGAATCTGGAAGTGGCCACGCCCGAGGAAACCCGCGCCAAGCTGGGGCTCAAGGGCGGTGACAACGTGGCGTTCTGAAGTGATAACGGCCGGCGTGGGAGGGTCTTCACGCCGGGTGTTTGCGCCAGCCTGCGCCCCAAGGGGCTGCCCCTCGGGGCGCCCTGCGGGACACGTCAGGCGTGGCGGCGCAATGCGTCTGCGAGCGTCTTGATGTCCAGCGTGCGATCGAAATTGGCGGCGTGGCGGGCCTTCAGCGTCAGGTCGGCCGCCAGCGTGAGTTCGGCGTCGGTCGGACTGGCGGCGCCCAGCGCGTGCAGCGTAGTGGGCAGGCCCACCTGGTCGTACCACTGGGTCAGCGTGGCCAGCATGCCGTCCTGGCGGTCTTCCAGGTCCAGCTGCACCAGCAGGCCCACGGCCACTTGCAGGCCATGCAGCGCGGTGGCCACGCCCGTGATCTTGGGCAGGCCGCGCGTAAGCGCGTGGGCGATGGACAGGCCGCCGCTTTCGAAACCCAGGCCGCTCATCAGGATCATGGCTTCCACCACGCGCTCGAACGCGGGTGTGGGCGCGCCGCTGCCGGCGACGGCCAGCGCGTCGGCGCCATCGGCCAGCAGCGTGCGCAGGCAGCCATCGGCGATCAACTGGGCCGACAGCAGCGGGGCGCCGTCATACATGTTCCTGCCGCCGTTGCGGGCGCATTGCTCGGCTTCGAACTTCTTGGAAATGGCGTCGCCCAGGCCGGCGCGAAAGAAGTGCGCGGGGGCGGTGGCGATGATGGCGGTGTCCACCAGCACGATGGTGGGGTTGAACAGCATGTGCTCGACCGCCAGGAGGTTGTGATGGGCGTCGTACAGCACATAGTTCTTGCTGGTGGGCGCGTCGTTCGAGGCCACCGTGGGCACGGTGACCAGGTGGCAGTGCGCGGCCTTGGCCACGGCCTTGCCGGCGTCCAGCGACTTGCCGCCGCCCACCGCGATGACCATGTCGATGCCCGCGGCCGCGGCCTGGGCGCGCAGCGCCGCGATGGCCTCGGGCGTCAGGTCGCCTTCCACCAGCAGCGGCGTCAGCGTCACGTGGCGCGCCGCGCACAGCGCTTCGATTCTTGGGCCCAGCACGCCATGGACGTAGCGGTCGATGACCAGGGCGGCATGGCGGCCGAACAGGGCGGCGTAGTCGCCCAGGGTGTCCAGTGCGCCCGCTCCCTGGATATAACGGCCGGGAGCGCCAAAAATCTTCAGCATGGGGTCTTCCTATTTGCGGGGCCCGGGCGGGCGGTAGTCGAGTTCTTTTTCGCGTTCGACCAGCCAGTCGATCATGATTTTTCCGCCCCAGACCAGGTCGGCCTGGATGGCTTTGGCGGCCGCTTCCGAATCGCGGGCTTCCAGCGCGTCGATCACGGCTTCGTGGCGGTGCTCGTTTTCGGAGTAGTCCAGCCCGGCCGTCTTCACATGGAACACCTTGAGGATGGGGCCGGTGATGACCCAGAACGATTCCACGGTGTTGCGCAGGATGGGCTTGTTGCTGGCTTCGAGGATGGCGAAGTGGAACTTGCGGTTCAGGTAGCTGGCGCGCTTGGGATCGGTGGACGTGCAGGAGATGAAGTCCTTCTGCAGGGCGATCAGGTTGTCCAGCTGCTTGCGGGTGATGTTCTTGGCGGCTTCGGCCGCGCCCATGCCTTCCAGGTGGAAGCGGATCTGCTGGATTTCGCGCAGTTTTTCGGAATTGACGTAGGGCACGTACACCGCGGTGGCGGCCTGCATTTCCAGGCCCTGTTCGCTGATGAGGCGGAAGATGGCCTCGCGTACGGGCGTGATCGAGACGCCCATTTCCTGGGCCAGCTCGCCAATGATCAGACGTTCTCCGGGTTCGTACTGCCCATTGATGAGGGCATTGCGGATTTCGTTGTAGACCTTGACGGAGAGGTTCTCTTTCTTTACCGGTTTAAGACTGGGCATGACGGTTGGGGCTTGCGGGTTCGAGGGAATGGGCCGGGGCCGGAAAACAGCGCCCGGCTGAATTCTAGCCCGGCCTAGCCAATTCGAGCGCGATGGGTATATTATATATCATATATTCTAACGACGTAAGGGAACGTCATGCGCCAGGACCGGGGAGCCCCAACCGAAGGGGAAATCCGCATGCTGCGGGAAAAGGCCCGCTACATACGGCTGGAGACAATCAGGCTGATCGAAATCGCCAAGGTCGGGCACTACAGCTCGGTCTTCTCGTGCGCCGAGATCTTTGCCGCGCTGTACTACGACGTGATGCGGCTGCGCCCGGGCGAGGCCGCCTGGCCGGACCGCGACCGCTTTCTGATGGGCAAGGGCCACGCGGCGGTGGGCTTGTTTCCCGTGCTGGCCGACCACGGCTTCATTGCCCGCGAACTGCTTGACGGCTATACCCGCCTGGGCAGCCCGCTGGGCGACCACCCAGACATGACCAAGGTGCCGGGCGTGGATTTCAGCTCGGGGTCCATCGGCCACGCGCTGTCCAACGGCGCCGGCATGGCGGTGGGCGGCCGCATGAACGGGCGCGATTACAACGTCTTCGTGATGCTGGGTGATGGCGAGATGCAGGAAGGGCAGGTCTGGGAAGCCGCGCTGTTCGCCGCCCACCAGCGGCTGTCGCGTCTGGTTGCCATCGTCGACCGCAACGGCTATCAGCTCGATGGCAAGGTCGATGACGTGATCGGCGTGGAATCGCTGAAAGACAAGTGGCTGGCCTTTGGTTGGGACGTGCACGAGGTGGACGGCCATGACCTGGCGGCCCTGACCACGCTGCTGCGCCGCCTGCGCGCCGACGAGACGCGCGACAAGCCGGCCTGCGTCATCGCCAAGACCCTCAAGGGCAAGGGCGTGGGCTACATGGAAACCGAACCCGGCTGGCATCTGGGCTACCTGGCGCCCCAAGACGCGCAGGCCGCCATCGACGAAATCATGACCCGCGAGATCTGAATGGCACAGGCACAGATAACTTCCCCCGATTCCTGGCAGTACCGCGCGCTGAATGCGGTGAACCCCGGGCTGTCGTATCTTTCCGACGCGCTGATCGACCTGGCGCAGGCCGGGCACCCGGTGGTGGCCGGCTCGGCCGACCTGCAGTATTCCAATGGCCTGAACCGCTTTGCGTCGGCCTATCCCGACCGCTACGTGCAGTTCGGCATTTCCGAGCAGAACATGGTGTCGGCGGCGGCCGGGCTGGCCACGACCGGGCTGATGCCCTTCGTGGCCACGTTCGCCTCGTTCCTGGGTCTGCTGTGTTGCGAGCAGATCCGCATGGACGTGGCCTATACCCGGCTGCCCGTGCGCCTGATCGGCCACCACACGGGCATCAGCCTGGGGTTCTACGGCACCTCGCACCACGCCACCGAAGACATTTCCACCATGCGCGCCATTGCCGGCCTGACGGTGGTGTCGCCGGCCGACGGCCCGCAACTGGCCGCCGCCATCAAGGCGTCGGTGGACTGGCCCGAGCCGATCTACTTCCGCATCGGCCGGGGCCGCGACCCGCAGGTGTACGAAGACGGCACGCCGTTCACGTTCGGCCGCGCCATCACCCATAGCACCGGCACCGACCTGAACATCATCGCCTGCGGCATCACGCTGCATGCGGCGCTGGCGGCCGCCGCGCGGCTGCGCGAGGACGGCCTGTCGGTCGGCGTGATCGACATGCCTACCGTGAAGCCGCTGGACCGCGAGGCCGTGCTGGCCGCTGCCGGCCAGGCGCGCGCGCTGCTGACGGTGGAAGAGCACAACGTCATGGGCGGGCTGGGGTCGGCGGTGGCCGAAGTGCTGGCGGACGCCGGCACCGGCACGCGGCTGCGGCGCCATGGCATCTACGATGAATACAGCCTGATCGCCCCGCCCACCACCCTGTATGCCCATTACCAGCTGGACGGCGCCGGCATCGAGGCCGTGGCGCGTGAATGCATCCAGCGCTAAGGCATTGAGATAAAGACATGGAGAAAGCAATGAAGGAAATCAGCGGCAATACGCGCTTGTTCGGCATCCTGGCCGACCCCATCTACCACGTGAAGACGCCGCAACGCATGAACGAGCACTTCGCGCGCATCGGCTTTGACGGCGTGTGCGTGCCGTTCCATGCGCGGCCCGACAACCTGGCCGAGGTGGTGGCGGGCCTGCGCCGCCTGGAAAACCTGGGCGGCCTGATCGTCACCATGCCGCACAAGGCGGCGATTCTGGCGCTGGCCGACGAGGCCACCCCGGTGGCGCGCAAGATCGGCGCGGCCAACGTGGTGCGGCGCGAGGCCGATGGCCGCCTGGTGGCCCACATGCTGGACGGCGAAGGCTTCGTGCGCGGCCTGCGCACGGCGGGCGTGTCGCCCGAGGGCAAGAGCGCCTACCTGGCCGGCGCTGGCGGCGCGGCCAACGCCATCGGCTTTGCGCTGGTGCAGGCGGGCGTGTCGCGCCTGACCATCGCCAACCGCACGCCGGCCAAGGCCGAAGACCTGAAGGCCCGCATCCTGTCGCTGCATCCGCAGGCCCGCATCGATGTCGGCACGGCCGACCCGTCGGGCCACGACCTGGTGGTCAACGGCACGTCGCTGGGCATGAAGGAAGACGATGCGCTGCCGCTGGATGTACAGCGCCTGACGCCGGACCAGTTGGTGTGCGAGGTCATCATGCAGCCCAAGGACACGCCGCTGCTGCGGGCCGCGCAGGCGCGCGGCTGCAACGTGCACTACGGCGCGCCGATGCTGGCCGGGCAGATCGAGCTGATGGCGGAAATGATGGGCGTGGCGCCCGCCGCCCAAGCCTGACCCCGCGGAACCTGACGATGGGCGATTACGACTTCATTATTGCGGGCGGCGGCACCGCCGGCTGCATCCTGGCCAACCGGCTGTCGGCCGACGGCCGCCACCGGGTGCTGATGCTGGAAGCGGGCCATGAAGCCCGCAGCATGTGGATCGGCATTCCGGCGGGCTTTTCCAAGCTGCTGGTCAACCCGGACTACAACTGGCGCTTTGCCACCGAACCCGAAGACAACGTCCAGGGCCGCACCATCGCCGTGCCGCGCGGCAAGGGCGTGGGCGGCTCGACGCTGATCAACGGCATGATCTACGTGCGCGGCCAGCCGGCCGACTACGACGGCTGGGAAGCCGCGGGCGCCACCGGCTGGGGCTACGGCCAGGCCGAGCGGGTATTTCGCAAGATCGAACACTACGAACCCGGCGACGCCACCCGCGGCAAGAACGGGCCGATGCACCTGGAAGAAGTGGCCGAGCGCTTTCCGGTGTCCGACGCGTTCTTGCGCGCCGCCCAGGAAGACGGCCTGCCGCTGAACCCGGACTACAACGGCGGCAAGCAGGATGGCGTGGGCTATTACCAGGTGCTGCAGCACCGCGGCCGCCGCTGGAGCGTGGTGGACGGCTACCTGAAACCCGCCGCCGGGCGCAAGAACCTGACGGTGGAATGCGGCGCGCACGTGACCCGGCTGCTGTTCGAGGGCCAGCGCTGCGTAGGCGTGGCCTACCGCCAGAATGGCCGCGAATTCACCGTGCGCGCCCGCCGCGAGACGCTGGTGTGCCTGGGGGCGGTGCAGTCGCCGCAACTGCTGGAATTGTCCGGCATCGGCAACCCGGCGCTGTTGCAGTCGTTTGGCATCCCGCTGGTACATGCGCAGCCGCAGGTGGGCGAAAACTACATCGACCACTTCGCCACCCGCATGAACTGGCGGGTCAAGAATACGGTGACGCTGAACGAGATGTCGCGCGGCTGGCGGTTGGTGCAGCAGGTGGCGCGCTACTACACGCAGCGCAAGGGCATCCTGACGCTGGGCACGGGCCTCGTGCACGGCTTCATCAAGAGCGCGCCGGACCTGCCCGCGCCCGACGTGCAGTATTTCTTCGTGCATGCCAGCTACGCCAACGCGGCCGAACGCATCCTGGACCGGCATCCGGGCATGACGCTGGGTGTGGCGCAGTTGCGGCCTGAATCGGTGGGCACCATTCACATCAAGTCGGCCGATCCGCAGGCGGCGCCGGCCATCCGGCCGAATTTCCTGTCGGCCCAGGTCGACCGCGACAGCCTGGTGGGCGGCATGCGGGTGGCGCGGCGCATCGTGCAGCGGCCGGCGTTGCAGCACTATGTCGAGGCCGAACTCAGCCCGGGGCCGGCGGTGGAAACCGATGCGCAATGGCTGGACTTTGCCCGCCGCAACGGCCAGACCATCTATCACCCCATCGGGACCTGCCGCATGGGGTCGGACGCCGCCGCCGTGACCGACGTGCGGCTGCGGGTCAATGGGGTGTCCGGCTTGCGGGTGGTGGATGCCTCGGTCATGCCGAAGATGGTCTCCGGCAATACCCAGGCGGCGGTGATGATGGTGGCCGAGCGCGGCGCCGAGATGATCCTGGAGGACGCCGCGGCCGCCGGTTAGCCGTGGCGGCTGCGGTGCAGCGTCAGCTTGCCGATGCGGTCCCAGTCCCAGGCGATGCCCAGGCCGGGTTCGTCCGACGGGATGGCGCGGCCGTTCTCGATGCGCATGCCGCGTTCGGTCACCATGTCCAGCTGCGGAATGTATTCCAGCCAGCGGCTGTTGGGCACGGCGCAGCACAGGGTCACGTGGATTTCCATCAGGAAGTGCGGGCACACCGGCACGTTGTAGGCTTCGGCCATGTGCGCCACCTTCAGCCAGGGCGTGATGCCGCCGATGCGGCCCACGTCCACCTGCACGATCGAGCAGGCGTCGCTTTGCAGGTAGTCCTTGAACTGCGACAGGCTGTAGAGCGATTCGCCGACGGCGATCGGCAGGGTGGTGGATGCGCTCAGGCGGCGGTGGGCCTGCACGTCGTCGGCGTGGATGGGTTCTTCGAACCAGGCCAGGTCCAGCGGTTCGAAGCAGCGGGCGCGGCGGATGGCTTCGGGCAGGGAAAAGCCCTGGTTGGCGTCGGTCATGATGTCCCAGTCCGGGCCGACGGCGGCGCGTACCGCGGCCAGCCGCGCCACGTCTTCGGCCACGTGTGGCTTGCCGACCTTGAGCTTGGCGCCGCCAAAGCCGGCTTCGCGCGCCTTCAGGGCTTCTTCCACCAGCTGCGTCTCGGTCAGGTGCAGCCAGCCGCCTTCGGTGGAATACAGCGGGATATCCGCCTTGGCGCCGCCCGCCAGCTGGTGCAGCGGCAGCTTGGCGCGGCGGGCGCGCAGGTCCCACAAGGCGGTGTCGATGGCGGCCAGCGCGATGGACGTCAGCGCGCCGACGGTGGTGGCGTGAACCCGGTACATCAGGTCGCGCCACAGTTGCTCGATGTGATCGGCGTCGCGCCCCAGCAGCAGCGGCGCCAGGTGATCGTCCAGCAGGCGCACCACCGACGAGCCGCCGGTGCCGATGGTGTAGCTGTAGCCGGTGCCGGTGACGCCGTCGGCATCCGTGATGCGCACGATGGGGGTTTCCTGGCGCTCGAAGCTTTGCACGGCGTCGGTGCGTTTGACCTTGGGCTGCAGGTCCACCTGCAGGATATCGACGGAAACGATGCGGGCCATTCCGGGTTCTCCTGGTTGAGTGTCAGCTGCCGACCTTGGCGACTTCCTGCGGCAGGTCGACGCCGTGGAATTGCTTGTAGATGGTGTTGAGTTCGCCGTTCTTCAGGTTGACGCGCACCCAGTCATCCAGCTTGGCCTTGAGCGCCGGTTCGTTCTTGCGCATGCCGATGGCCAGCATGTTCAGGCGCATCACGAACTTCGATTCCATCTGCTTGGCGGGCGCCTTTTCGTTGATGGTGCGCAAGAGGGCGGGGGCGGTGGCGAAGATGTCGGCCTGGCCGCTGACCACGGCCGTGATCGAGGTGGCGTCGTCGTCAAAGCGGATGATCTGCGCGTCCTTGGGGGCGATCTTGGTCAGCTCGGTGTCGTTGGTGGTGCCGCGGGTGGCAATGACCTTCTTGTTGGACAGGTCGGCCGCGCTGGTCAGCGTCATGCTCTTGGGGGCGCCCACCACCGCCAGGATGGCGGCGTAGGGCACCGAGAAGTCGATGACCTTCTGGCGCTCGGGCGTGACGGACATGCTGGAGATGACGATGTCGGCCTTGTTCGTCTGCAGAAAGGGCACGCGGTTGGCGCCGGTGGTGGGCACGATTTCCAGTTCCACGCCCAGGCCCTTGGCCAACAGGCGCGCGGTTTCGACGTCGGACCCGGTGGAATTGAGCGCGGCGTCTTTCATGCCGTAGGGCGGCACGCCCAGGTCGATGGCCACGCGCAGCTTCTTGGCCTTCATGATGTCGTCGAGCTGGTCGGCGTGGGCGGCGCCGGTGGCGGCCAGCGCGCCGGTCAGCGCCAGGCCGAGGAAGGCGGCGCGCAGGCGCAGGAATACGGGCTTGTTCATGCAGGTGTCTCCAGTGTCTTGGTGTTGTGGTTATTGCTGCGAGAGGGCGACGGCGTTACAGGCCGCTGCCCAGGAACTGCCGCAGTTCCGGCGTGGCGGGGGCCGACAGCATGCTGGACGGCCCCTGTTCCCAGACCTGCCCCTGGTGCATGAAGATGACCTTGTCTGCCACTTCGCGCGCAAACGCCATTTCGTGCGTGACCAGGATCATGGTCATGCCGTCGGCGGCCAGGTTTTCCATCACCTTCAGCACTTCGCCGGTCAGTTCCGGGTCCAGCGCCGAGGTCACTTCGTCGAACAGCATCACCTTGGGCTGCATCGCCAGCGACCGGGCGATGGCCACGCGCTGCTGCTGCCCGCCCGACAACTGCTCGGGATAGGCGTCGGCCTTGTCAGCCAGGCCCACGTGTTCCAGCGCCTGCATGGCCTGTTCGCGGGCCTGGGCGGGTTTGACGCCCTTGACCGAACGCGGCGCCAGCGTGATGTTCTGCAACGCGGTCATGTGCGGGAACAGGTTGTAGCTCTGGAACACGATGCCCACGTCCTTGCGCAGCGCCCGCAGATCCAGCTTGTCGCTGTCATGCAGCGCATGGCCGCAGACGTGGATGGTGCCGCCGTCGGTGGTTTCCAGGCGGTCCATGCAGCGCAGCGCGGTGCTCTTGCCCGAGCCGCTCTTGCCGATGATGGCCGCGACCTCGCCGCGGTTGACGGAAAACGACACGCCGCGCAGCACGTGGGTGCCGCCAAAGCGTTTGTGGACCTGGTCCAGTTCAACGACGGGTTGCATTCAGTCTCCTTTCCAAAGAACGGCTCCAGCGCGACAGCGGGTAGCACATGAGGAAGTACAGGACGGCCGCGCAGCCGAAATACACGAAGGGCTGGAAGGTCGAGTTGTTCAGGATCTTGGCGTTGTAGGCCAGCTCGGCGTAGCCGATCACCAGCGAGGCGATCGAGGTGTTCTTGATGATCTGCACCAGAAAGCCGACGGTGGGCGGGGTGGCGATGCGCAGGGCCTGCGGCAGCACCACCTTGGCCATACGCTGCAGCCGCGACAGCCCCAGGCATTCGGCCGCTTCCCATTGGTTCTTCGGCACGGCCTGGATGCAGCCGCGCCAGATTTCGCCCAGGAAGGCGCTGGCGTACACGGACATGGCCAGCGCGGCGGCGGCCAGCGCCGACAGTTCGCCCAGGCCGAACAGGCTGGGCCCGAAAAAGCACAGGCCCATCAGCACCAATAGCGGCGTGCCCTGGATGACCTGGATATAGCCGGCGGCCGCCAGGCGCAGCGGCTTGCGCGGCGCCACCCGGGCCAGCGCCAGCAGCAGGCCGGCCGCGCCGCCGCCCACGAAGGTCCAGGCCGACAGCTTGATGGTGCCCCAGGCGCCCTGCAGCAGGTACAGGGCGTGTTCGTCGGGAATGAAGAAAGCCATGGCGCGGGTCCTTACAGCGGCGTGCCGAGCTTGCGCCGGCGCGGAAACACGATCTGCGCCAGCAGCCAGAAACCCAGGCGCATCAGCCACGACAGCGCCAGGTACACGCCCCACAGCACGATGAAGACTTCGAAGTTGCGATAGGTGTCGGACTGGATGCGGTTGGCCACGCCCAGCAGTTCCTCGGCGCCCACCGCCGACATGATGCTGGAGGCCAGCATCAGCAGGATGAACTGGCTGGCCAGCGACGGGTACACGCGTTCGACGGCCGGGCGCAGCACCACGTGCCAGAACACTTGCGGGCGCGACAGCGCCAGGCATTCGCCGGCTTCGAGCTGGTCCTTGGGAATGGATTCGATGCCGGCCCGCATGATTTCGCAGGTATAGGCGCCGATGTTGATGACCAGCGCCAGCACCGCGCCGGTCATGATCGACATCGTCAGCCCGGCGCTGGACAGGCCGAAGATCAGGAAATAGGCCTGGATCAGGAGCGGCGTGTTGCGGATCAGCTCGACGTAGCCGCCGGCCAGCGCCCGCAGCCAGCCCAGCCGGCTGTTGCGTGCCAGGGCGCACAGGGTGCCCAGCACGAAGCCCAGCACCGTGGCCAGAAAAGACAGCTTGACCGTGACCCAGGCGCCTTGCGCCAGCAAGGGCCATTGTTCGAGCACGGACGCGAAATCAAACGTGTAGTTCACAACGTCACTCCTTGGGCCGGCTGGCTGCGCGGGCCGGTCAGGCCGCGCGGGTCAGCGGCAGGCAGGACGGGCCGATGGGCTCGAATGCCTTGTAGGTCAGGATGAATTCGCGGTGCCCCAGGTCTTCGGATTTGCTGGGTGCGCCGTTGGCGACCGCCGCAACCTGGGCGTGGATGTCCTCGGCCACTTCCTGCAGCGTGCCGCGGCCTTCCAGGATGCGGCCGGCGTCCACGTCCATGTCTTCGCCCAGCGCCCGATAGGTGTCGGGGTTGGCGCAGACCTTGATGACGGGCGACACCGCCGACCCGACCACCGAGCCGCGCCCGGTGGTGAACAGGATCACGTGCGACCCACAGGCGATCAGCTCGACGATTTCGGCGTTGTCGCTGATGTTGGGAAAGCCGAAGCGCGGTTCGCCGTCGGGCACCACGTCCAGCAGATACAGGCCGCCAAAGGGCGGCACGTCGCCCGGCTTGATGATGCCGTCGATGGGCGAGGCGCCGCTCTTGGCGTAGGCGCCCAGCGATTTTTCTTCGATGGTGGACAGGCCGCCGTCGGCGTTGCCGGGGGCAAAGCTGCCGTGGCCCATGATGCTGTAGTAGCGCGCGGCCTTGTTGACGCAGGCCACGATTTCCTCGCCCAGCTCGGGCGTGGCGGCGCGGCGGCGCATGTGGAATTCGCAGCCGACCAGTTCGCCGGTCTCCTCAAAAATACAGGTGGCGTCCTGGGCGATCAGCATGTCGAAGGCGCGGCCCACTGCCGGATTGGCGGTGATGCCGCTGGTGCCGTCCGAGCCGCCGCAGATGGTGCCCACCACCAGTTCGTTCCAGCCCATCGGCACGCGCGTCTGCTGAGCCAGCTGCTGCGCGGTGGCGCGGACCCAGTCGCGGCCCGCCGCCACGGTGCTGCGGGTGCCGCCGCGCTGCTGGATGGTCAGCGTGTGCACCGGCCGGCCGGAATCGGCGATGGCGGCTTCCAGCTTGCGCTTGTTCATGCTTTCGCAGCCCAGCGACACGAGCAGCGCCGCGCCCACGTTGGGGTGCGTGGCGATGGCCGTCATCATCTGCTCGGCATAGGCGTTGGGGTAGCAGCCGGGAAAGCCCACCAGGTGCACCTGCACGTCGCCGGTCAGGTCGCGGAAATCCAGCGCGATCTCGCGGGCCACGTGGTGGGCGCATTCCACCAGGTAGGCCACGACGACCACGTTGCGTATGCCTTTGCGGCCGTCGGCGCGCGGGTAGCCCTGCAAGGGCGGGGTCAGATCCGTCATGGGAAAACCTCAGTGCCGGTCGGTGAAGGCGTGGCCTTCTTCCAACGTGTAGGTGGGGGTGTAGTCGCTGTTCAGGTTGTGGGTATGGATGTGGTCCCCGGCGGCGACGGCGGTGGTCAGGCTGCCGATGACGGCGCCGTACTTCAGGATCTTTTCGCCGGCCGGCATGGCGTGGCGCGCCAGCTTGTGGCCCAGGCCCAGCGGCGCAGGGATGACGGCGGTGCCGGCTTCCAGCTGCACACGGGCGCCGGCGGGCAGGGCGCTGCGCACGATCAGGCAGTTGTCTTCGGGGGAAATCAGCAATAGCTGAGGGTCCAGGGTGGCTTGTCTCGTCATGATTTTTTAGGAATGATTGTTTCGCATATAAAAGCAATTTTCATATCCTTGGTCAACATTGGTTTTCCCGAATCTTGGAATATTTTGGGGAAAATTCGGGTAATTACCGATGGGTTAACGCGTACGCATGCTTGCTGCATGCTAAATTTCCCGTGTATTGTGTTTTACAAATGAAATTTAGTTTTCATGAGATAAATCCGGCGTTTCCCTAGCGGACGACGCCGGGCCGCCTTACCCACCCAAGAGAAGAGACATGACCCTACGTTTGCAAGACAAGCGCGCGCTGGTCACCGCGGCCGGCAACGGCATCGGCCGCGCCAGCGCCCTGGCCCTGGCCCGCGAAGGCGCCCAGGTCTGGGCCACCGACATCAGCGAAGCGGCGCTGGCCGACCTGGCGCGCGAGGCGCGCGAGGCGGGCCTGACCGGCCTGCGCACCCGCGTGCTGAACGTACGCGACAACGCCGCGGTGGCCGACTGCGCCCGCGAGACCGGCGCGGTGGACGTGCTGTTCAACTGCGCGGGCTTCGTGCACGCCGGCAGCATCCTGGAATGCGAGGAAGCCGATTGGGACTTCAGCATGGACCTGAACGTCAAGGCCATGTACCGCACCATTCGCGCCTACCTGCCGCTGATGCTCGAGCGCGGCGGCTCGATCATCAACATGGCCTCTGCCGCATCCAGCGTGAAGGGCGTGCCCAACCGCTTCGTCTACGGCGCGTCCAAGGCCGCCGTGATCGGCCTGACCAAGGCGGTGGCCGCCGACTTCGTGGCACGCGGCATCCGCTGCAATGCCATCTGCCCCGGCACCATCGAATCGCCGTCGCTGCGCGACCGCATCGCGGCCCAGGCGCGCCAGCAAGGCAACGACGAAGCCGCGGTGCGCGCCGCCTTCGTGGCGCGCCAGCCCATCGGCCGCGTCGGCCGCGTGGAAGAAGTGGCGGCGCTGGTGGTCTACCTGGGCAGCGACGAATCCGGCTTCACTACCGGTACCATCCAGGTTATCGACGGCGGCTGGTCCAACTGACCGGCCGGCATCTTTCATTCCATTCCAAGGATTACGCATGAAACTCGTACGCTACGGCCAACCCGGCCAGGAAAAACCCGGCCTGATCGATGCCCAGGGCGCCTTGCGCGACCTGTCCGGCGTGGTCGGCGACATCGATGCCGGCGCCATCGCCCCGGCTTCGCTGGCCAAACTGGCCAAGCTTGACGCGGCCTCGCTGCCGCGCGTGGACGGCGCGGTGCGCTACGGCTGCCCCGTGAACGGCGTGGGCAAGATCGTCTGCGTGGGCCTGAACTACGCCGACCACGCGGCCGAGTCCGGCCTGCCGGTGCCGGCCGAACCGGTGCTGTTCCTGAAACCCAGCTCGTCCATCACCGGCCCCAACGACCCGGTCATCATTCCGCGCAACTCGGTCAAGACCGACTGGGAAGTCGAGCTGGGCATCATCATCGGCAAAAAGGCGTCCTACGTCGAAGAAAGCGACGCCCTGGACTACGTGGCCGGCTATGCCGTGATCAACGACGTGTCCGAGCGTGAATACCAGATCGAACGCGGCGGCCAGTGGGACAAGGGCAAGGGCTGCGACACCTTCGCCCCGATCGGCCCGTGGCTGGTCACCCGCGACGAAATCGCCGACCCGCAGAACCTGGACATGTGGCTGGAGGTCAACGGCCACCGCTACCAGAACGGCAGCACCCGCACGATGGTGTTCGGCGTGGCCACGCTGGTCAGCTACATCAGCCAGTTCATGACGCTGCAACCTGGCGACGTCATCAGCACCGGCACGCCGCCGGGCGTGGGCCTGGGCCAGAAGCCGCCGGTCTACCTGAAGGCGGGCGACGTGATGCGCCTGGGCATCGCCGGCCTGGGCGAACAGCGCCAAGCCCTGCAGGCCTGGTCCCGGGTCGAATAAAATCCGGTTCCAACCCTGAGCCCGCCATGACCGCAACCAAGAAATCCGCTTCCGCACGCGCTACGTCCAAAACCGCAGGTCTGGCCGATTCGTCGGCGGATTCGTCGGCAGACGTGCCGGCCGACCTGTCGGCCGAACCCCAGGGCGCGCAACGCTACGCGGCGCCTGCCCTGGAAAAGGGCCTGGATATTCTGGAAGCGCTGGCGGCCAGCCCGGCCGGCTATACGCTGGCCGAGCTGGCTCAGAAGATCGGCCGCAGCGTCAGCGAGATCTTCCGCATGGCGGTGACGCTGCAGCGGCGCGGTTTCGTGCAAGTCGACGAAAATGACCGCTATTCGCTGACGCTCAAGATGTTCGAGCTGGCGCACCGCCAGCAGCCGCTCAAGTCGCTGGTCAGTGTGGCCCTGCCGCTTCTGCGCGAGCTGGCCAACCGCGCTCGCCAGTCGTGTCACCTGGCCGTCTACCAGGGCGGCCGGGTGGTGGTGATCGCCCAGGTCGACAGCCCCGAGCGCTGGTCGTTCGGCCTGAAGGTGGGCGTGATGATGGGCCTGACCGACACCTCGTCGGGCCACGTGCTGCTGGCGTTTCGCGACGAGGTCGAGCGCACCCGCATGCTGGCCGCGCACATCAAGGTCGAAGGCGAACTGGAGTCCGATCCGGGCGAACTGTTTTCCATCCTGGCCGACGTGCGCAAGGACGGCTGCGCCTGCATGGCCAGCCGCCAGATCCGCGGCATCACCAACGTGGCGTTTCCGGTGATGGGCGTGGGCAACCACGTCATCGCCGCGATCAACGTGCCGCACATCGAACGCATCGACCAGAAGGAATCGCCCAGCATCGCCCAGGTGCAGGACATCGTCGGCAACGTGGCCAAGCGGCTGTCGACGCTGATGGGGTACAGCGGCTACCTGCCGGAGCAGGCGTAGGCCAAGCGGCGTGCCGAGCGGGCCTCAAGCGGCCGACGACGACTGCGCCTGACGACTACAGCGCCCGCACGGGCACGCACAACTCACAGACGAAGCGCCCGCTGGCCGGATCCTGGTCGGCGACCCGGAAGCGCTCGAACAGCGGCCGTTCATCGCATTGCAGCCCGCTGCCGGGCAGCCATTCGCGGCACAGCGTCATCCAGGCGTCGGCGATCTGCGACGGCGGCGCGTTGAAGGCCGCTGCCGCGTAGCGGCCGCCGGGCAAGGTGGTCAGCACCGCTTGGCCGCCGGCCTGGAAGCCGACCGGCACGGCCACGCAGGCGTCGTAGCGGCACTTGGCTGGCGGTGTGATGGTCGGGTCGTCAAGGCCCACGCCAAAACATTCAGCATGCTCCAGGCCATGCGACAGCATCCAGGGCCTGACCACGCCTCGCCAGAAATCCCCGATTGCCGGGCCGTACGGGCCGATCTTGCGCAGGTAGGCGACGCGGGTGGGGGGCAGGTCGATCAGGCTGACGTTCATGGGGGGCTCGCTCATGGGGAAAGAGGAACCGCCATCTTCGCGGCATTCGCCGCCGGAAGCCTGATCGGCGTTGCGGTCGACCTGATCAGGATTGCTATCGGCCAGGCCGGAAGGAAAGGCCGCCGGACGGTAATACGTGGTCGGGCGGCGCTGGTGGCGGTCAAGGATTTCCGCCTGGCGACGATGTTCGGCGCCTGCGCGCCAGGCCGTGGGCGTGCAGCCGAATTTCTGTTTGAAGGCACGGGCGAAGGCTTCACCCGAGCCGAAGCCCGTGGCCAGCGCGATCTTGCGAGCGGTTTGACCTTCGAAGCTATTTCACCAACGATGCTCGTGCGCATTCTTGTTCCAGGAACTCAAGATGGATAGATAGAAGTTCGTTCGTACCTACTCTGAAAAACTGCTTGAGGGGTCAGCGTCTGCGTTTGTCGGCGCAGGGCTGTCAATGGCCGCGGGTCATCCAAGTTGGAAGCAACTTCTGGCAGATATTGCGGACGAACTAGACATTGATTGGGATGCCGAGTCCGATTTGGCTGGCGTCGCGCAGTGGTACATCAATTATCAGAAGAAGCAGTGCACGCAGATTGGCCGTGTGATAGCCAAAGCATTTCCACCGGTCGAAGCTCCACCTGAAACTCTTTGCGTGCTTGCCCGCTTGCCCTTGCGCCATCTATGGACGACCAACTATGACCAGTTGATTGAGGCCGCTTGGGACCACGCAGGTAAATACCTGGCTGTCCGAACTCGTCCCGAACAGCTTTCTGTTCCAGACCCTGCATCTCATGGCACTTTGTATAAGATGCATGGTTCCGTTGACGACTCATCTGCCGTCGTTATCGCAAAAGAGGATTACGAGTTTTACCGGCGCGAAAAGGGAGCGTTCTTTTATCTCCTCACTGGTCATGCGATTGGCATGCATTTCCTTTTTCCTGGCTTCAGCTTTACCGATGCCAGCATATCGCATCTTTTCAGCTTACTGCGCGAAGTGCTGCCGGACACCCCAAAGGAGCACTATGCGATAGTCAATCGTCCTGCTGCTGTTCAAGGTCGAGCAAGTGCAAAAACGAAAGAACGTAGTCGACGAGAGCTCCCCCGTCATCGGCATTGGGTTGCAGACTTGCAACGATATGGAATTCAATGCGTTGAGATTGATGACTACAGCGAAATCTGCGACATCCGAAAAGAGGTGGGGCGCCGCGTATCGCGCACTAGTGTCTTCGTATCGGGCAGCTACCCAGAGGAGCGCACACAGACTCCTGAGGGCCGTCTGGTGGTCGAAGTGTCCGACGGATTAGGGCGACTCATTGGTACTCTTGGCTGCCGCTTAGTCTCGGGATTTGACCTGACCGTGGGCAGTGCCGCCATCGCAGGCAGACTGGGTGAGGTGTATAAGCACAAGCATGTACATCTCGATAGTGCTCTGTTGCTTCGCCCTTTCCCGCAGAGTATTCCGAGGGCCACGAAGGACGATTTCTTTGCCCGCTATCGTGAAGACCTAGTTCTGCAAGGCGGCATCTGCGTCGTTGTGGGCGGCATAAAGAAACAGAATCGACAGCTTGCTGTCGCTCCCAGCGTTATAGCAAAGGCAATAATCGCACGGTCCAACGGACGCCTCGTCGTCCCCCTAGGATTCTCCGGCGGTGCAGCGCAAGAGCTGTGGCAACAGATGAGGAGCCTGCCAGCGACCGACAGAGGCGGGATTTCTGGCAAAGACTTTGATGAGTTAGGTGAAACACCAACCTCAGTACCGGCGTACCTAGCACTGGTAGAGAAAATTCTGAAAAGACTCTCCGCTTGATATCGCCGCTTACCTCTAATCCAGCACTCGCATGGCCTGTCAGGTAGGCGGTCCCAGCACGGCAGCGGCAGAATTTATGGGCAAATGCAATCTCAAGCTCAGGCTGCCCTAGCCAGCGTGTCCTTCGCTCCTGCGGAAGCCTAGTGCCCGAAAGCAGTAAAACCTGTACTATATGTAACTTATTTCTGCGGGGCGTAGCCTTCACTGACGTCCTCCGTTGCAGCCCAACCAACACCGACTGAATGTGGCGTTTGATGATTGGCATATGAGTGGACTACAGACAGAGCTACCGCTTCAACAAGTCCTGCACGACTTGTTCCGAGATTATGCGAATGATGAAACCGGAGGCCAAGACGCCTCTCGCGGTTTCAATTTTCAGGTCTGGCATGCTGTTATAGAGGTTCTCCGAGCATTTAAGCAGGGCGAGGACTTCGCAGTTGTACTCGAGTGGCAGCAAGATATTGCTGTCCTAAACTCGTCACAGACGCCGACTGGCGCGAGATTTCTTCAGCTCAAGAAGAATGAAAGAGCCGCGCACTGGACACTTCATCAGATTTCCGCTCCCGAACAGTCTAACGCGTCTCAGTCAGACCAGAGCGATGTCCACGATGCCAGCGCAGCAGCTCCGCCCTCGACGAAGCAATCTGGTAAGTCAGGTAAGGCTGCTAAATCGCGCAAAACTACTAAGCCCTCTTTTCTCGCTAAGTTGTATCAGCAACGTCGGCGCTTCAAAGCACTTGAGCAGTCGCGACTGGAGTTTGTCTCGAACGTAAAGTATCAAGTTACGGGACCGGACGGGGCAAAGAAGACTTATGACACCGTCACGTTGGCTACGCTAGATGCCAAGATTTTGTCAGAGCTCGAGGACAAAATTCGACGACAGCTTGAACTGCCGCCTGAAGAGAATGTCGACTTCTCTGACATTGACTTGCTCATTAGTGACTGCCCTTTGACGGACTCACACAAGCATGCAACAGGCGAGCTTGCCGCCATGCAAATGAGTGGCGGCCTACAGTTAAGCGGTTCGGCGACGATGATAGCCGTACTCATCATTGCGTCCTATGTTCATCAGCGCTCCGGAAACCGGAAATTTGCAAGGACCTTCGAAGAGCTATTAAGCCGGGCAATTACTCGGACTGACGTTTCAGAATGGTTGTCAGCAGCTAATAAAGCAGGTGTCTCCCCTGAAGACCAAATTCTTGAAATAGTAGAGAGAATGGACCGAGAGACCGCGTCATTCTCCATAGTTAGGAAAATGCGCGATGCAGCGTTTCAAGCGTGTGTTGATATCCTTAACCGTGCTGGCCCCGTACCGTTGATGGCTGCCCAGCTAAAGCATCTTTTTTCTTCGAAAAACGAGTATGACGCGTACGGCCGCGTAACCGACATACTTGCAGTGTGGCACCAAGATTTTCTCGACCTATACCCTTGCGATACGAGTATCTATAGTCGCGAGTATTTGTACTGTCTAATGTCTATGATTATTCAGAATGCTACCTCAATCCAACACCTACCATCTATTACGTCTAGTGCGCAATCTGAGGACGAAGAATGAGGCCAACCGTCGTATATCTAGGAATTTGGCTTCTGTCCGAGAGAGACCTGAAGGCACGGAAGATAACGTTCAACCCAAAGCTGAACCTGCTCACGGGCGGGAATGAAACTGGGAAATCGCGAATTCTGAAACACATAGTGTGGGCGCTCGGTGGTGAGCCCACATCTCGTGACGCAGGAAACTGGGACGTAAATGTCATTGCGGCACTTGGTGTAGCGGTAGATAGCAAACGCTACACTTTCCTGCGGCGTGGGTTGCACGAGCGCGCAGTTTTTGATGAGTCAGGGGACCTAATCCGGGCAACCGAGAGCGCATCTGTTTGGGCAGATGTGTTTTCGTCTATTTTTGGCTATCCATTAAAGCTTCAGAGGCACAGTGAAGGTGTCTTTGCGCTCGCCGGGCCAGAATATGCGCTGCTGCCGTTCTACATTGACCAGGAAGGTGGCTGGACAAGTAAATGGGCAAGCTTTACCCGACTCACTCAATTCGCCCGCTGGGAACCGATGGTGTTCGGGGCATTTACTGGTTTAAGGCCTCTTCGTTACTTCGACGCGCAGCTGGCGCGCGACAGCCTGTCCTTTCAAATCCGAGAGGCTCGCGCGCAGGTCAAGGTGCAGGAAAGAGCTTTCCAGCAGGTTAAGAAGATGCTGCCCCAAAGCCCAACTAAACTTGATGAGAACCTGTTCGCTCACGAACTCAAGGCTCTGTCCTCCAAAGTTATTTTGCTGGGTGAAGATGAGGCAAAAATTCGCGCGGAACTGCTAGACGTCGCTAGGCAGCTTCAGGCGCGCTCCGTTGAACTTCGGATTGTGTCAAGAGCAGAGCACGAATTGGTCAGCGACCTCGCATATCTCTCTAAAGCCCCCGACGAGGGAAGTTTGACTTGTCCGACTTGCGGCCAAGAGCATCAAGTGAATTTTCAAGCTCGCTTCGAGCTTGCATCCAGCGCGAATGACGCTCATCTTTTAGTTATAAAAGTCAGAGATCAGCTGAATAAATTGAAAGGCAAGGAGGTTGGACTTCGTGCCAGGTTGGGGAGAATCTCATCGCAGATTGTCGAGATTCGAAAAGACTTGGAGCACCGGGAAGGAGACCATAGCGTTTCGGACGTAGTTACAGCCAAGAGCTTAGATACTATCACTATCGCATATCAAAAAGCCCAGCTCGAGCTTAAGGCAAGTATCGATGACCTCGATGAAGATTACCAAGACTTGAAGGATGAGCTCGCGCGACTGACTGACGACGAACGAATGCGAAACGTTCGAAAGGCCTATAAAGACCACTTCAATTCCTATGCGAGCAATTTGCTGATTGACCGAACTGAAGTGAAAGTCGCGCCAATCGGGTCGCGGCCAAAGCTCGGCTCTGGAAGTTCTGGCCCGCGCATCGTTCTGGCGACCCACATGGCGCTTTTAAAGGTCAACGATGAGTTCGGGAATGGCCCTCGTTTTCCGTTCATTGTCGACACTCCACGGCAGCAGGACCTCGACAAGGACAACGCGCAGACTCTACTGAGGACCATCGCGAAAAAGGCTGCCACGCATCAACTATTTATTGCCAATGGGGACGTGCCTGAAGGCTGGGAGCCCAATGAAGATTGTTCCATTTTTGCCTTCGATGAGAAGCGAAAACTCCTCCAGTCAGACGTTTACGCCGATGGCGTTGCACTGTTGTCGCCTTACGTTCAAGCTATGGAAGAAGCAGTTCGTCAGGAACGGGTGAACAATTTAGCTGACAGCGCCTCTACCCAGTCTGAGAGCCAAGATTCCTTAGCCTCCGAAGCTAATGAACCCAAAGTCTTAGATGAGGATGAGGATGAGGCTGCTGACGGTGAGTAGGGCCGCGAGGCTTTCCCATTACTAGGGATGCACCGATTGCCAAACCCAGCCTCGCGCCATCTGTATAACGTCACCCGTCAACTCTACAGGGTGAAGAATCCAGACCGTAAGACCGAGGCGCTCCATATCCTTCACCAAAATAGTATCGAAGTGAGGAACGTCCTCCACGCGCGTCGCTAGCAATAGCGCCTCAGCATAAGCCTCGGTGTGCCACATACTGCTCCGGCGCCAATTCACCTATGACTCTTGACTCAGTTTAAGAGCAGTTTGTCTCGTGAGCGGTGGATTGCCTAACTAGGCAAAACTCAATTCCCGCAATCTAGAGGTTGAAGAAGAGACACTATTCAAAGAACGTCACTGTTGCGGGAAAAATCCCAGAACCATAGTACTGGGTAATCCATACGGTCGGCGATTAGGCGAATTGAGGGATGGCAGACACGGTTGCACTCGGAAAGAGAGGGGGTGAAAAGAAGGCTGCGTGAAAAGCAGGGCGCCATCCTAAGGCGGGGCAATGCCGGTTGTCAATGCGGGCCAGCCAAAATGCTGCATTGTGCGGGTGGCGTGTGCATCGCAACTGCTCGTGACCGCTGTGCGTCGTCATTGTTCAAGGCCGCTCTTTGTGGCTTTCGCCCTACAGCCCAGCGTTTGTAAAACGAAAATACAGCCTGTACTTTGTTTTCGGTAATGCGGGGCAATGTACGCATTGAGTATCGTGCACGCCTTTGCCCCGCGCCTCGGTCCCTACAGCCGTGTCACCTGCAACACCGCGTCGGCAAACGCCTTGGGCGCTTCCTGCGGCAGATTGTGGCCGATGCCGCCGGTGATGTCGCGGTGCTGGTATTTGCCGGTGAACTGCCTGGCGTACGCGGCGGGGGGCGGGTGCGGCGCGCCGTTGGCGTCGCTTTCCAGGGTGATGGTGGGCAGGGTGATCCTGGGCGCCACCGCCAGGCGGCGTTCCAGCTCGTCGTAGCGCGCTTCGCCCTGGGCCAGGCCCAGGCGCCAGCGGTAGTTGTGGATCACGATGGCGACGTGGTCGGGGTTGGCGAAGGCCTTGGCGCTGCGCGCGTAGGTGGCGTCGTCGAAATCCCATTTGGGCGAGGCCAGTTTCCAGATCAGCTTGTTGAAGGCGTCCAGGTTGGCGGCGTAGCCGGCCGCGCCGCGTTCGGTGGCGAAGTAGAACTGGTACCACCATTGGAATTCGGCTTCCGGCGGCAGGGGCTTGCGGTTGCCTTCCTGGCTGCCGATCAGGTAGCCGCTGACCGACACCAGCGCCTGGCAGCGTTCGGGCCACAGCGCGGCCATGATGTTGGCGGTGCGCGCGCCCCAGTCGAAGCCGGCGACGACGGCCTTGGGGATCTTCAAGGCGTCCATCAGCGCGATGATGTCGACGGCCACCACGGCCTGTTCGCCGTTGCGGGCGGTGTCGGCCGACACGAAGCGGGTCGAACCGTAGCCGCGCAGGTGCGGCACGATGACGCGATAGCCGGCGGCGGTCAGTTGCGGCACGACGTCGATGAAGCTGTGGATGTCGTAGGGCCAGCCGTGCAGCAGGACGGCGACCGGGCCGCTGGACGGACCGGCGTCGACATAGCCGATGTCCAGGTCGCCCGCGCGGATCTGGCGGATGGCGCTGAACGTGGTGCCGGCGGCCGATGGCGTGCCGTTGGCGGTGGATGGCGCGGCCAGCGCCTTGGCGTTCAGGCCCAGGTTCAACAGGCTGGCGCCGGCCAGGGCCGAGGTGGTGCCGAGCAGGCGGCGGCGTTGAGTGTCGATGGGGTCGGGCATGGTGGGGGTCTCCGGAAGGGGATGGGGTGCAGGGACGTTGTAGCCAGCCCCAGGACGCGAAGGGTGTCGCAATGTACGGGCCGAAGGTGTGGATACATAAGGACGTAAATCTCTTGCCTGGCTGGGGGCCCACGGGGGCGTGAAGGGGGCTTGACCCGCGCATGGTTGTGCATTCGGCCCGGACTTGGCATGATCCGCGCCATGGCAACGGCACCCGCTTTCCGCACGACCTCTTCTCGCCCCGGCCGCACGGTCTTGCGGCTGGCGCTGGGGCTGGCCGCGCTGGTGGCGGCGGCCTATGCGGCGACCGCCGTGATGGAGATTCCGCCGCCCCAGCAATTGCTGCGGCTGGAGGTGTCGGCGCCGTCGCGCCGCGGCGATCTGTTTCCGGTTCGTGAGGTGGCGGTGCCCGCGCAAGCGTTCGCGTTGCCGTCCCGCCCGCTGCCCATGCCGGCAACCGTGCCCTGGAAGGGCGGAGAACGGCCATTCGCCGAGTTCCTGCCAGGCACCGCCACCAACGCGTTCGTGGTGCTGCGCGATGGCGAGGTGGCCTACGAGTGGTACCGGCCGGGCGTGGACGCGTCCACCCGGCTGTCGTCGTGGTCGATGGCCAAGTCTGTCGTGTCGCTGCTGGTGGGCCAGGCGATTGCGCGCGGCGAAATCCGCGAAGACGACCGCCTGACCGCGCTGCTGCCCGAATTGGCCGGCGCGGGCGACTACGACCGCATCACGCTGGGCCAGTTGCTGGACATGGCCTCGGGGATCAATGTGGCGGAAAACTACCGGCCGTATTGGCCTGTTACTGGCACGGCCCGCATGTACCTGACCCGCGATCTGCCCGGCTACGTGCGCACCCATCGCGAGATGCATTTCGTGCCGGGCAGCCAGGGCGACTACCGCAGCATCGACACGCAATTGCTGGGCATGGTGCTGACCCGCGTGACGGGCCGGCCGCTGGCCGACCTGCTGGCCGAACGCCTGTGGCGGCCGATGGGGGCAGAGACGGCCGCGACCTGGAACCTGGATACGCCGGGCGGTACCGAAAAGGCGTTCTGCTGCTTGAATGCCACGGCGCGCGATGTGGCGCGCATCGGCCAGCAGGTGCTGGACGCAGGAAGCGGCCACAGCGTCATCCCCCCGGCCTGGGTGGCGCGCATCGCCCGGCCGCCGACGCATCCGGTGGACGGCTGGGGCTACTCGGCGCAGTGGTGGCAACGCGATCCGCAAGGCAGTCCGGATTTCGCGGCGGTGGGCATCCACGGCCAGTACCTGTACATCGATCCGGCCAGGCGCGTGGTGATCGTGAAGCTGAGCGACTACGGCGAGAACCAGGACGAAAAGGAAACCTACGACGCGCTGCGCGCGATTACAGGATCCCTGCCGTCAACGCCTTGAGCGTGGCGGCCGCGCGGGTCGAGCATTCCAGTTTTCGGAACACGCTTTCCACGTGGGTGCGCACGGTGCTGGGGCTGATGTTCAGGGCGCGCGCGGCTTCCTTGTTGCTGGCGCCCAGGCTGATCTGGCGCAGCACGTCCAGTTCGCGTTGCGACAGCGACGAGGCCGCGCGGCGCGGGGCGGCGCTGGCGTCGCCGCCGGCCGCGGCGATGGCGGCTTCGGCAACCATGGTGTCGTAGCGGCCGGCGGCGGCCTCCTGGCGCAGGATGCGCGCGGCGTCCGGCAAGGCATGGGCGGGCCGCCACGGGCGGTCTTCCAGCAGGGCTTGCAAGGTCACGGTGGTGGCCAGTACCCGCTGCGGCAGGGGCAGCGCGGCGCCTGATGCGCCCCGGAAATAGCCGCTGCCGTCCAGCCGTTCGTAGGCGTAGGACGCCAGGTCGGCAGCCTGGCTCAGGCCCTTGATCTGGCGCGCGGCGCGGGCGGTCCAGTAGGGCATCAGGCGCAGCTGTTCCCACTGGTCGGGCGTGAGCGGGCCGGGCGTGTCCCACAGCCGGTTCGGCAAGGCGGCGCGGCCGATGCCGTGCAGCAGGGCGGCGGCCTGCAATTGCGCCTGCGCGTCGCCATCCAGGTCGAGCCGGGCGGCGGTCTGCATGGCCAGCGCGGCGACGCGGCGCGAGTAGCCGGCCAGCCACGGCAGCTTCAGTTCGGCCACGTCGGCCAGCAGGGTCAGGGCCGCCGGGGCGTCGGCGCGGCCGTCGGCCAGGCGCCATTGCGAGGCATCGGGTGGCGCGGCGTCGATGTCGTCCAGCCAGGCCGGCCCGTGCTGCACGGCCAGCGCGGCGATGTCGGCCGGATACTTGGCGCCGGCCTGGCGCCGCAGGAAGTCCAGGGCGCTGTCGCGGCCGTGCGCGCGGCTGAGAATTTCCAGGTCGCTGGCGGCGTTGACGATGAAGGCCGCACGCGAGACGTCGGCGCCGTCCAGCGCTTGCGGCATGCCCTTGCCGTCGTAGCGTTCGAAGGCGTGGCGCAGGCCGGTCACGACCGCTTGCGGCATGCCCAGGCTGACGGCGACGTCGCCCGAGATCTCGCAATGGATCAAGGCCAGCGGCACAATCATCGATTGCGTGCGCGCGTCCAGCGGCGGCAGGGTCTGCGCCATCATGGCTTCGCGCGAGGCGATGTCGTCGCCCAGCAGTTCGGCAAAGCCGCCCGCGTTGGCGGTGCAGCCGGACCAGCGCAACAGGGCCACGGCGCGGGCATGGTTCTGGCCGGCGGCGTCGGCGCCCAGCGCAGCGGCCAGCAGGCCGGCCAGACAAGCGGTGCGGCGTGAATGGTCGGTGGCGCGGCCCATGCTCAGGTCGCCGACGAACGCCATGGCCAGCACGGCGTCGGTGAGTTCAATGGCGCTATCGGCGGTCATGGGGCGGGCGATGTGAGGGAAGGGCGCATCGGTCAATCAACCGATACCGGGGCGAAGGCGGCAAGACGACACTGGCATCCAGCTAACGCCGCGTCGGTGTTCGGCACCCAAGCAAAAGGAAATTCCATGAAGCGCCATATTATCGCAGCGTCCCTGTTGGCAGCCGGCCTGTTGGCTGGCGCGGCATCGCACGCCCAGGCCGCCCAGCCTTCCGTCGTGATCGTGCACGGCGCCTTTGCCGACGGCTCGGACTGGGCCAAGGTGGTGGCCCTGCTGCAAGCCAAGGGCGTGCAGGTGCAGGCCGTGCAGAACCCGCTGGAATCGCTGGCCGGCGACGTCGCCGCCGCCAACCGCGCCATCGACAACCAGCCGGGCAAGGTGGTGCTGGTCGGCCACTCGTGGGGCGGCACCGTCATCACCGAAGCGGGCAAGAACGACAAGGTGGCCAGCCTGGTCTACGTGGCGGCCTTTGCGCCCGACGCCGGCCAATCGGTGGCCACGCTGACCGACGGCACGCCCAAGGCGCCGGGTTCGGACAGCATCGCGGCCGACAGCCATGGCTGGCTGAGCCTGTCGCCCAAGGGCCTGGCGCGCGACTTCGCGCAGGACGTGCCGGCCGAGCAGGCGAACGTGATGGCGGCGACGCAGGGCCCGATCAAGGCGTCGGCCTTTGCCGAACCCGTGTCGGTGGCAGCCTGGAAGACCAAGCCGTCGTACTTCGTCGTCAGCCAGCAAGACCGCATGATCCTGCCGGCGCTGCAACGCCAGATGGCCGCCCGCATCAAGGCCAAGGTGACCGAGCTGCCGACCAGCCACGTGCCGCAGCAATCGCGCCCGGCGGATGTGGCGCAGGTGATCCTGGACGCGGTTGCCAGCGTGAAGTGAGCGCGGGCCGCGAAGGCGCCCTAGAAGCCGGACGCGAGCTGCTTGAGCGAGTCGATCTTGAGCACGTACAGCTCGCCGCGCCGGTCTGAAATGGTGCCTTCGCGCCGCCACTTGGAAAAGATGCGGCTGAGCGTTTCCGCCCGCATGCCCAGCTTGACCGCGATCTGCGAGTGGCTCAGGGGCAGCACCACCGGCTGATTGGCCTGGGGCTTGCCCGCGCGCAGCACGTATTCCGCCAGCCGCTCTTCGGCGGAACTGGATGTGAGCCAGTCGATCTGGTCGGTGTGGTGGCGCACCAGGTTGGCCGCGTGCGACAGGACGCGGCAGGCAAAGCGGGCGTCGTCCTGACACAGCTGGCGAAAGGCGTCGCCCTGCAGCAGGCAGCCATTGCCCGCGGTGCGGGCGCGCACGCTGTGCAGGTGGCGCGGCGCGGCTTCGAACAGCGCCAGCACCGACAGCCAGCCGCCCGGCCCGACGTGGCCGAAGACTTTGTCGCCGCCGTCGGCGGTGTAGCGCAATCCCTGTACCGACCCTTCGCACACCAGCAGGCACGAGGTGGCCGCCTGGCCTTCCGAGAACAGCGTGTCGCCTGGCTCGAACCGCAGCCAGCGGCTGCGTGCGGCCAGCGCGGCCAGGGCGTCGTCGGCCACGCCGCCGAACCAGGGATGCCGGCGCAGGGCGTCGATCAACAGGGACTGGGACGAATTGACAATAGTCATTTGAGGCGGCGGGGCAGGCGCTTAGAATTAAATAAGATTGATTCTTATTTGTAATGGTACCACCACGGCGTCCGGCCAGCCCGGCGCCCGCCCGCACATCGCTTCCTCCCATGGCTATCTCATTTCTGCGCAGGGCCGCATTGGCGGCGCTGTTCCTGTTGCCGGCTGCCGTCCCGGCGGCCCCCGCGGCCCCGGTCGCGTTCGTCGACATGCTGGGCAATCCGGTGTCGCTGGCCGGGCCCGCCCGCCGCGTGGTGACGCTGCCGATGCCGGCCGGTTCATTGATGATTTCACTGGACGGCGGCGTGGCCCATCTGGCGGGCATGCATCCCAGCGCCTACGCCCTGATGCAGGGCGGCCTGTTGGCGCGCCTGTTTCCGGCGCTGGCCCAGGTGCGCACCGACATCACCCGGTCAGGCTTTGCGCCGAACGTCGAAACGCTGCTGCAGATGCAGCCGGACCTGGTGTGGCAGTGGGGGCACATGGGCGACGACCTGATCGCGCCCTTGCGCAACGCCGGCCTGCCGGTGGCGGCGCTGGTGTACGGCACCGAGGCGCGCAGCCGCGAATGGATCCGGCTGATGGGCCTGTCGCTGGGGCAAGAGACGCGCGCGGCGGCGCAACTGGCCTGGCGCGAACAGGTGCGCGGCGAGATCGCCGCGGTGACCGACCGGCTGCCGGCGGACCAGCGCCCGGGCGTGCTGTACCTGGCGCGCTATGCGCCGCAACTGCGGGCGTCGGGCGCGGGCACCAGCTTCGACGACGACATCCGCCTGGCCGGCGGGCGCAACGTGGCGGCCGCCATCGGCAGCGGGCAGACCATCAACATCGAGCAGATCATGGCCTGGGCGCCGGACGTGATCCTCTTGAACAATTTCGAGCCGGGCCTGACGCCCGCGATGCTTTACCAGGACCCGCTGTTTGCCGATATCCCGGCGGTGCGGCATCACCGCGTCTACAAGATTCCCGCGGGCGGCTACCTGTGGGACCCGCCCAGCCAGGAATCGCCGCTGTACTGGCAGTGGCTGGCGCTGCTCTTGCACCCGGACCGCTTTGACTGGCCGCTGCGTGAGCACATCGCGCAGGCCTATGGGCAGCTGTACGGCTATCAACCGGACGCGCGCGCCATCGATGCCGTGCTGCACGTCGACCAGAACCACGGAGCCGTCGGCTATGACCGCCTGCGTTGAGTCTTCCCCGGCGCGCCTGGCCGCGCCCAGCCGGCGCCTGGCGTGGCCCTGGCTGCTGATGCTGGCGGCATTGCCGGCGTCGGTGCTGGCGGCGCTGTGCGTGGGCCGCTATCCCTTGCCGCTGTCGCATGTGTCCAGCGTGTTGGCGGGGCTGGCGTTGCCCGATGGGCTGACGGACTGGCTGCCGGCGGTCAGCAGCGCCGAACACCGCGTCGTGTTGCAGGTGCGGCTGCCGCGGGTGCTGCTGTCGGTGCTGGCCGGGTCCAGCCTGGCGCTGTGCGGTGCGGCCTTGCAGGGGGCGTTTCGCAATCCGCTGGTGGGGCCGCAAATACTGGGCATCTCGTCGGGCGCGGCGTTTGGCGGCTGCGCCGCGATTCTGCTGTTCTCGTCGCTGTGGGCGACGCTGGGGCTGGCCTTTGCGGGCGGCCTGCTGGCGGTGGCCATCGTGTACCTGCTGGGCCGCACGCAGGGCCGTACCACCATCCTGATGCTGGTCTTGGCCGGCGTGGTGACCAGCGCGTTCTTCTCGGCGCTGATCTCGCTGGCCACGTATTTTGCCGACCCCAACGACAGCCTGCCGGCCATCGTGTTCTGGCTGATGGGCAGCTTCGCCACCGCGTCCTACGTCAAGCTGGCGGCGGCCGCGCTGCCGATCGCGCTGGGCATGGGGCTGCTGTATGCGCTGCGGTTCCGGATCAACGTGCTGTCGTTGGGCGACGAGCAGGCCAGCGCCATGGGCATCGCCGTCGAACCGCTGCGCTGGGTGCTGCTGGGCTGCGCCACGCTGGTGGTGTCGGCCAGCGTGGCGGTGTCGGGCACGGTGGGCTGGGTGGGGCTGGTGGTGCCGCACATCGCGCGCATGCTGGTCGGCCCCGATCACCGCGTGCTGCTGCCGGCCAGCGCGCTGCTGGGCGGCACCTACATGGTGTGGGTCGACACGGTGGCGCGCAGCGCCACCAGCGCCGAGATTCCGCTGGGCGTGATCACCGCGCTGATCGGCGCGCCGCTGTTCGCCTGGCTGCTGCGCCGCACGCAGGGCAGGGGGGCGCACCATGCTTGAACTGGAAAACCTGGCGGTGCAGGCCGGCGGCCGCCGGCTGCTGTCGGACCTGTCGCTGCGCCTGCCCGCCGGGCACATCCTGGCGGTGCTGGGGCCGAACGGCCGCGGCAAGACCACGCTGCTCAAGACCGTGCTGGGCTTGCAGCCCGCCGCGGCCGGACGGGTGCGCCTGCAAGGCCACGCGGCCTACGTGCCGCAGCGCACCGATGCGCTGTTTGCCTACGACGTGCTGGCGATGGTGACGATGGGCCGCGCCCGCCACCTGCGCTGGTATGCGTCGCCCGGCCCGCGCGACCGCGAGATCGCCTACGAGTGCCTGCGCGCCGTGCGGCTGGAACACCTGGCCGAGCGGCCGTTCCAGGCCTTGAGCGGCGGCGAGCAGCAACTGGCCTGCATTGCGCGCGCCATGGCCAGCGCCAGCCCCGTCATCGTGCTGGACGAACCCAGCGCCGCGCTGGACCTGCACAACCAGGACATCATCCTGTCGCTATTGCGCCGCCTGGCCCGTGAACAAGGCCTGACCGTGGTGTTTTCCACCCACCAGCCGCAACACGCGCAGCACATCGCCGACCAGACCCTGCTGATGCACATGGACGCCTGCGAGGTCGGCCCCACGGCGCAGATGTGTACCGACGAACGCCTTTCCCGCCTGTATCGGCTGCCCGTGCGTGTGGCCACGCTGGCGGGTGAGGGCGGCCAGGTGCGTGGCGTGATTCCGCTTTTTCGCTGAGTGAAGATGCCCCTCATCGTCTACCTGAACCACTGGAGCGGCAACGGCCCCGCCGCGCTGACGGGCGGCGAATCGCCGCGGGCCGAGGCCCGGCCGCTGTACGAGCTGGCGCAATGGGACCTGACCCGCGTGCGGGCGCTGCTGGTGCCGGCCAATGTCGACCAGCGCTTTCTGCTGACGCAGCGCGACCGGTTGGAAGCGTATCTGCTGGCAGGCGGCGCCATGGTGTTCAACGGCCACGTGGCCTATCCCTTCCTGCGTTGGCTTGCGCCCTTCGTGCCGGGCGCGGCGCGCGGCCTGGACGGCCTGCGGGTGCATCGCGCGGCCAATCATCCCGTGTTCGACGGCGTGCAGGGCGAACACCTGACTTTCCGTCGTGGCGTAGCGGGCTTCTATGCGCGCGGCGGCAATCCACCGCCCGAAGGCGCGCAGGTGCTCAACACCTTGGGGCCCGATGCCCTGCCGGTGGACTGGGTGCTGGCGCTGCCGGGCGGCGGCCGCCTGCTGGCGCATGCCGGCAACGACCTGTGGATGTATGCCGGCAGCACGGATACCGCCGGACGCATCGTGCCGCAGTTGTTCGCCTGGTTGCGCGGGGATTCGGCATGACGCGGCGCACGCCTTTGATCGCGGCGCTGGACGCCGGCACCTACTACCACGACCGCACGTTCCAGACGCCGGACCTGGCGCCGTATTTCGGCCGCCGCATCTACCTGCCCGAGCTGGACGACGCCGCGCTGGCCGATTGCGATGCGCTGATCGTGTCGTGCCGCACCCACCCGGACCTGCTGGTGGCGCAGCGCGCGCGCTTTGCCCGCTTCCTGGCCGCGGGAAAGACGCTGGTGGCGATGGGCGAAACCGCGTCGCACCGCTGGCTGGACGGCGTGCAGTGGACCGATTGCGAAGTGAATTTCTGGTGGTGGAAAACGCCGGGCGCCGATTCCGGCCTGCGCGTGGCGCGGCCCGAACATCCGCTGTTTTCCTACCTGACGCTGGCCGATGCCACCTGGCACCAGCATGGCACCTTCACGCCGCCGCCGGGTGCGGTGTCGCTGATCGACAAGGCGGGCGCCGGTTCGGTGCTGTACGAAGACACGCGCAGCACGCCGGGCCGGCTGATCGTGACGTCGCTCGACCCGATGTACCACCACGGCAGCTACTTCATGCCCGCCGCCAGCCGCTTCCTGCGCGGCTTTCTGCCCTGGCTGAAAGATTCCACTCCCGCCGCCTGAGGCGGCCCCGTTTCGACCCTTGGTTGTCTTCGTATGCCACGTCCTTTCCCGCTCTCGCCCCTTGCCCGCGCTCTTTTCCTGGCCGCCGCGGCCGCCGGTACGCCGGCCTTTGCCGCCGACACGCCCCAGTTGCCCGCCATTCAGGTCACCTCCGACAGTCCGGCCGATGACGGCCGCCTGCATGCCCTGGGCGCCACGCCCGCGCCTGCCACGATCGACCACAGCGTGACGCAGTCCGTCACGGTGATCGATCGGCAGGACATCGACCGCATCAACACGTCCAGCACGCTGGACCTGCTGGGCCGCGTGCCCAACGCCACCGTCAGCCGCAGCGGCGGCATTGCCGGCACCGTCTTCCTGCGCGGCCTGAACACCAACGACATGCGCGTGCCGATGTTCATCGACGGCGACCGCTTCCGCGGCCGCAACACGCTGCAGTTCATGTTGATCAGCCCCACCGAGATCGAGCAGGTCGAGGTGGTGCGCGGCCCGGATTCGTCGCGCTTTGGCAGCGACGGCCTGGGCGGCCTGATCAACTTCGTCACCAAGCGCGGCCACGGCAATTTGACCCAGCCGTTCAGCTTGAATGGCGGCGAGGCCTCGGTGACCTACAACAGCAACGGCCACGGCGTGCTGAGCAACGTGGCGGTGGAAGGCGCGGGCGACGGCTTTGACCTGCGCGTCTACGCCACCGGCCGGCGCGCCAGCAACTACGACAGCGCCACCGGCGAAGTGCCCAACAGCGACTACCGCGGCGCGGGCGGCGGCATCGTGCTGGGCTACATGCCCGACGCCAGGCAGCGCATCGAAGCCAGCGCGCGCGTCGCCTACGTGAAAGACGGCGCTGCCGGCACCGTGCCGGCCTACCCGGCCAGCAGCAGCCGGCGCGACCCCAACCGCGTCAAGCAAGGCCGCCTGGCCTATACCGGCGAATTCGACGGCGTCATCCGCGACCTGAAGGCCAGCGTCTACGTCAACGAATTCAACACCGTGCAGGCCACCCACAACCAGACCAACCCGGCGCGGGTGGTCGACAGCCGCACCAACGTGATCGGCCCGGTGGTGTATGGCGGCAGCGTCGCGGCCACCGTGCCATGGGCCCAGACCAACACCACGTTCGGCCTGGACTTCATGCACGAACGCCGGCCGGGGTCGGAAAGCCGCAGCGACACCACCGTGGTCCGGCCCAACGGCACGTCCACCACCACCAGCACCGCCTACACCAAGGGCGGACCGAACCAGTACCAGACCAACGTCGGCGCCTTCGTCACCACGGAATGGAAGCCCGCGCCCAAATGGACGCTGACGGCGGGCGGCCGGTTCGATTGGTTCCGCTCTGACGTGGACCTGGACGCGCTGCCGTCGCCCAACCTGCTGCCGGCCTTCAAGGCCGCGCAGAACAACACGCAGACCGCTACCACCGGCAGCCTGGGCCTGTCGTACCGCGCCACCGAAGTGGTCGAGCTGCTGGGCAGCGTGGGCACGTCGTTCCGCATGCCGTGGACGTCGGAAATGTTCAGCGCCGGCTACACCGGCACCAGCTACACCATTCCCAACCCCGCGCTGAAACCCGAGCGCGGCACCACCGTCGAAGCGGGCACTCGCCTGCATTTCGACACCGCTACCGTGGGCCTGACGGCGTTTCGCAGCGACTACCGCGACTTCCTGGAAAACGCCACGACGTCGTACCAGGGCCTGCCCGCCACCCAGCGCCGCAACGTCGGCCAGGTGCGCATACAGGGCGTGGAATCCGACTGGCGCTGGCAGCTGACGCGCGCCGTCAACCTGTACGGCAACGCCAGCTACCTGCATGCCACCAACCGCAAGACCGACCGGCCGCTGGCCTCCATTGCGCCGCTGAGCGGCCTGGTGGGCCTGCAGTACGTGGGCGCCAACGAGGCGTATGCCCTGAGCGGCGAGGTGCAGTGGGCCAAGGGCCAGAGCCGCTACGACGCCCGCACCGAGTACCCGGCCGCGGGCTTCGGCGTGGTCAACCTGTATGCGCAATTGCAGCTGGACAAGCTGGGGCTGCCGCAGGCGGGCAACACCCAGGTGGTGGTGGGCGTGAACAACCTGTTCGACCGCGCCTATCGCACCGCCGCCACCTCTTCGAACGTGGCCTATGCCATGACGGACCTGAACCCGTTGCTGGAGCCGGGCCGCAGCTTCAGCGTGACGCTGCGCACGCGCTTTTGACGCCTCGGGCATGCGGGCCTGATGCGCGCTTGATGCCTTTCTGACTTGCTTCATTCGATGCGCTTTTGACGCAATTACCGCCGGCCGCCGCGCGGCCGACATTTTTCCTGCTTTTCCGGAGACAGACTCATGACCATCCCGACCATTCCCGCCGGCAGCGTGCTGCGCGTACAGGGCGAAGAAGGCCCCATCCCGATTCCGTTCGACGCCGTCATGGCCTACCACGGCCATGGCGCGCTGGCCATGCTGGCGCTGGTGTTCCAGGGCCTGCGCGGGGCGCTGGCGCGGCTGGAAGCGGGCGGTGACCCGGTGCCCAGAAGCGAACTGAGCGTGGTCAGCGGCCACCCCGGCCCCGGCGTGCGCGACGCGTTCGAATTCGTGACGCGCGCCGTCACGCGCGGCTGTTACCGGGTGGACCTGTCTCTGCCCGAGGCCCGCTACAGCGCCGCCGCCGACAAGTCGTACAGCTTCTGGCTGCGGCGCGGCGACCGGGCCGTGCAGGCGGTGCTGCGCGAAGGCGTGCTGCCGCCGGAATTCTTCGCCTTGCTGGGCAACCCGGCGCCAGAGGCGCAGCGTGAGCATGCGGCCTTGCGGGCGAGGATCGCCGAGCGGGTGCTGGCGCAGGCGCCGGAGGCGCTGTTCGTGTTCGGGGAAAGGCAGCTGTAACGGCAGGGGGCAGCGGCATCCCAGCCGGTGGACTGTCCCCAGATTACCGATCTATGCTTTCAGGGAACTGTAAGCATTCGGCGCGGTCCATAGCAACGGGCCTGCCGTCGGCCGGCCCGCTTACCGGATCGAGGAAGACCCCCATGTTTGGATTTGGAATTGCCCTGGCCGTTCTTGGCGTCGTATGCCTGCATGCGGCCTATGGCACGCACCGCGCCGGCTGCGAACGGCGCGACACCTATGCGCTGGCGGGGCTGGGCGCCGTGGCGGCCAGCGGCAGCGCGCTGCTGCTGGTCTAGGCACCGCCGCCACGGTCAGCCGTGGCGGCGGCGTCTGGTCACCAGTAGTACTTCACCGATGCCACCACCGTGCGGCCATTGCCGTACATGCACACGCCGTACGATTGGCAGCCGCTGACGTATTGCTTGTCGAACAGATTCGCCGCATTCAAGGCGAAACGCCAGTTGGGCATCTCGTAGTGCAGCCCGGCGTCATACACGGTGTAGCTGGGGATCTTCAACGAGTTGTCCGACGCGCCCGCGGCCGAGCTTTGGTAGCGCACGCCCGCGCCCAGGCCGAAGCCTTCCAGCGGCCCGGTGCGCCAGGTCCAGTCGCCCCACAGCGAGGCCATCTGGCGCGGGCGGGGAATGTCCACCGGCCACTTGCCTTCGGTGCCGTCGTTGGCCTGGGTGATCTTGACGTTCTGGAACACGTACGCGCCGACGATGGACAGTTCAGGCGTGATCTTGCCCACCGCGCTCAATTCCACGCCCTGCGACCGCACCGCGCCCGTCTGCACATAGGTGCTGCTGGTGGGGTCGGCCGGGTTGGTGGTGACGACGTCGGTCTGCTTGATCTGGTAGACCGCCGCGTTCAGCGTCAGGTTCTTGCCGTCGGGCTGCCAGCGCAAGCCGGCTTCGACCTGCTCGCCCTTGGTGGGCTTGGCCCACGAGCCGTCGGCCAGGCGGGTGTTGGACACCGGGTTGAACGACGTGGCGTAGCTGACGTACGGCGACAGGCCATAGTCGCCCAGGTAGGTCAGGCCCACGCGGCCGGTGAAGGCCTGGTCCAGTTGCGAGGCGCGGGTATCGGCTTCGCGGTCGGTCTGTTCGGTCTTGGCCCAGTCCTTGCGGCCGCCCAGCGTCAGCACCCAGCGGTCCCATTTGATCTGGTCCTGCGCGTACAGGCCCACCGAATTCATGGTGGTGTAGGTGTCGGTGCGCGGATAGGCGTTTTCGCCGTAGAAGATCGACCGGTTGATCGGCGTGTAGACGGGGTGGTACAGGTTGAGCGACGGCGCCAGCGCCAGCCATTCGCTGTCGGTGGTGGACTGGCGGCTGTATTCCAGGCCGGTCAAGAGCGTGTGCTCCAGCGCGCCGGTACGGAATTTGGCCTCGGCCTGGTTGTCGACGTCGAAGCGGCTGTAGTTGAACTGGAAGATGCCGGCGTAGCGCGTCATCGACTGCATGGTCGGATCGCTCTCGTCCAGGCCGCCGCCATAGACCGAGCGGTCATTCAGTTGCAGGTGCATCAGGCGGGTGTTCTGGCGCAGCGTCCAGACGGAATCGAGCTTGTGCTCTAGCGCATAGCCAACCGACCACTGCTTCTTGTGGTAGTAGTCGAAGTCCGGTTCGCCAGTGTAGAGATCGCGCGAGATCTTGCCGTTGGGGTTGCTGATGACGGTGCCCTGGGCGGGCAGGAAATTGCTGGACGTGTCGCCCCAGTCTTCCAGGAAAGTGGCCGACAGCGTCAACGTGGTGGCGGCGCTGGGCTGCCAGCGCAGCGACGGGGCGAAGACCACGCGCTGGTCCTTGTTGGGGCCCGACTGCGCGTTGCCGTCGCGGCCCACGCCCAGCACGCGGTAGGACAGCGTGCCGTTCTCGTCGAGGGTGTCGCCGATGTCGAAGCTGAGCTGCTTGCGCGCGTAGTTGCCGACCTGGGCTTCGATTTCGCGCGTGCGTTCGCCGTTGGCCAGTTTGCTCTGCACGTCGACGATGGCGCCGGGGTCGCCCTGGCCGTACAGCACCGAGGTCGGCCCGCGCAGCACGGTGATGCTGTCGATCAGGTAGGGGTCGACCCGCCAGCTGGCCAGGTTGAGCGTGTTGGGCACTTGCAGGCCGTCGACATAGGCGGTGGGCGTGAAGCCGCGCAGCGCCGAATACCAGTCCGAACGGTTGTCCGAGCCGTAGCTGGAAAAGCCGGGCACGTAATGCAGGGCCTGGTTGATGTCGGTGGCGCCCGTCATCTCGACCTGCTGCGCCGTGACCACATTGATGGTCTGCGGAATCTCATTGAGCGCCGTGTCGGTCTTGGTGCCCGTGCGGCTGCGGCGCGCGACCAGGCCTTCGACGGCTTCGCCGCGCGCATCGCCATAGACGGACACGGCGGGCAGCGTGGCGGTGTCCGAGCCGGGCTGCTGCACCACGGCGGTATTGCCATTGATCCTGGCGGCCAGCCCGGTGCCGGCCAGCAGCCGGTCCAGTGCCTGTTGCGGCGTCAAGGTGCCGTTGATCGCGGGCGCGCGGCGGTTCTGCACGGCCTCGGGCAGGTAGTAGATCTGCAGGTTGGTCTGGCGGCCCAGCTGCAACAGCGCCTGCGCCAGCGGCTGGGCGGGGATGTTGACCTTGACTGCGCCGGCGGCCTGGGTCCGCGCCTGCGCGTGGGCGGCGGGCGGCGCCACGGCCAGCGCGGCGGCAACGGCCAGGGCAAGGGGGGCGAGGGCGGCGGTCAGGGGGGCAGTGCGGCGTAGGGCGTAGGGCCTGGCGGGGGTCACGGTCACGATGGGCTCATTGGGGGCGGCGGATCGGGGCGATCCGGCCGACGGGTCATGCGGGGCAAACCCCGCTTACTGGCTATGAGCGAATCGGCGGGCAAACCCCGTAATGATTCTCAACTAAAAATTGATACTGTTTGTATCAGCGGGCCGCGATGTCGCTGCCGCCATCGGCGCGCGGCACGATGCGCACGGGGATCAACGCAGGCAGGGCAGCCAGGAAGCCGGCGGTGTTGTCCACGTCGAACACGCCGGCAATGCGGATGCCGCGCAGCGCGGCGGCCACGCGTATCGGCTGGCTGCGGTAGCGGTTGATCTCGTCCACCACCTGCGCCAGCGGCACGTTGTCGAACACCGCCTTGCCCTGGCGCCAGGCGGTCAGCGAGGCGACGTCGACGGATTCGACACGCAGCGCATCGCCGCGATGGGCCACGGTGACGCCTTCACCGGCGGTCAGTTGCGCCAGCTGGCGGTCCCACCATGAACCGGTCGAGACTTCGACCGAGCCGGATTCGACGGCGATCGTCAGCCGTTCGCGGTCGTAGCGCACGTTGAAGCGCGTGCCGGTGACGCGCACCCGGCCCGCGGCGGTGTCGACGATGAAGGGGCGCGCGGTGTCGTGCGAGACCTCGAACATGATCTCGCCTTCCTGCAAGGCCACGTGGCGTTCGTTGCGGGTATAGCGCACCTCGGCCTGGGTGGCGGTGTTCAGCGTCAGTACCGAATCGTCCTGCAGCGCGACCTGGCGGCGTTCGCCGCGGCCGGTGGCGTAGCGCTGCTCGAACAGGGTGTCGACCGGCCACCAGAGCGGCCAGGCCACGCCGGCTGCGGCGGCGGCGCCGGCCGTGGCCAGGCCCCAGGTCAGGCGACGCCGTTGCGGCGAGACCGCGCGAGGCGGGGCGGGCTTGCGCGTGGCGTAGGCGCGCAGGTCCTGGTCGGGCACGGCCTGGGTCAGGCGCCAGACGTCCAGCATTTCCTGGTAGGCGCGCTCGTGCGCGGCATCGGCGCGGCGCCAGGCCTCGAACTGCCGCCGTTCGCCGGCCGTCATCAGGCCGCCCTGGTCGCGGGCGAACCAATAGGCCGCGGCGTCCAGGGTGTCCCCAGGCAGGTTCGAAACGTCAGAGTGGTCCATGGTGCTCCCGTGCCGGCATCAGCGCATCGCGCCGTGCCCCATGGGATTAGACAATCTGGCGGCGAAAGTCCGTAATCTCATCGCGAATAGGCGTGCAGGCGGGTGTGAAGGTGCCGCATGGTGCGGGTGAGGTGCTTTTCGACGCTGCTGACCGACAGGCCCAGGTGCGCGGCAATCTCGGGCACGGTCCAGCCTTCCAGCCGGTGCCAGGCGAATACCGCGGCGCAGGGTTCTGGCAGCTCATCCAGCGCCTGGCGCAGCGCGTTGGACAACTGGGCGGTGCGCGCGCCGGCTTCGGGGCCGTCCTGGGCGGGGAGTTCGTCTTCGTCCAGATCTTGCAGCGGGATGGCGGCGGCGCGCTGCTGCTTGTGATGCTGGTTGACCAGCCCGTGGTAGACGCTGCGATGCAGGTAGGCCCGCGGATTGCGGATCGCGGACACATCGCCTTCCAGCAGGTTGGCAATGGCGTCGTGGGTGGTGTCTTCGACGTCGCCCGCCGCGTGTCCCTTGCGCTTCCATGTGCCCAGCAACTCGCGATAGTAGGCGAGCCAACCGTGTTCGGCGAGGCGGGTCCGGCGCATGCGGGGGCAACGGGTAAGGGACGAAACCGCGGATTATTGCAAATAAAAATTATTCTTGTAAAGCCAAGGGCAGGCGGCGGTGGCGCCTGCCCTTGGCGGTGGGACGGAAACGGCGGGGGCCCGCGCGGCGCCCGCATCCGTCCCCGTCAGTGCGCCCGGCTGTGTTCGGCCGTCAGTCCGCGGCCGCGTTGGCGAGCGGCTTCGCGTTCGGGCGTCGGCAGGTACACCGCGCACAGGAAGTTGGCGCCCGCGATGATGGCGAACATCAGCGCCATCGGCTGCCAGGTCAGGCCGAAGGTGTGCGCCACCCACAGGCCCACCAGCGGCGTGGTGCCGCCGAAGATCGCGCCGCACAGCTGGAAGCTCAGCGAGATGCCCGTGTAGCGCATCTCCACCGGGAAGGCCAGCGGCAGGTAGGGGGCCAGCACGGCGTAGTAGGCGCCGATCAGGAAGATCGCCGTGAGAATGCCGATGGCGATGTTCTGGATGTCGCCGGTCAGGATCAGCATCATCATCGGCACGGCCCACAGGGTGGACAGCGCGGTGACCCAGATCAGGAAGCGGCGTTCGCCGATGCGGGTGGCGATGTACGAGGCGATGGGAAAGCTGATCAGCTCGACCACGCCGGCCCAGGTCACCACGTCCAGGATCTGGCTGCGCGTGATCTTCAGGTAGGTGGTGGTGTAGGTGATCATCAGGGTGGTCACGAAGTAGAACCCCGAGATGCCGAGCAGGCACAGGCCGATGCCCAGCAGCAGCGCGCGCTTGCGTTCGCGCAGCACCAGGCGGATGGGCGCGGTGGTCTCCTTTTTCTGCGCCTTCAGGCGGGCTTCGAGTTCCGGGCTTTCGTTGACGCCGCGGCGGATGATGAAGGCCACCAGCACCAGCACGCCGCTGATGATGAACGGCAGGCGCCAGCCCCAGGACAGGAAGTCTTCCTTGGGCAGGTCGGACACCAGGCGGAACACGCCGGTGGCCAGGATCAGGCCGATGGGGCTGCCGTATTGCGGCGCCGACGCCAGGAAGGTGCGCCACTTGGGCGGCGCGTGTTCGGCGGCGATCAGCACTGCGCCGCCCCATTCGCCGCCCACCGCGATGCCCTGCACCAGGCGCAGCGCCACCAGCAGCACCACGGCGGCCAGGCCGATGGAATGGTACGAGGGCAGCAGGCCGATCAGCGTGGTGGCCACGCCCATCAGCAGCAGCGTGATGACCAGGCTTTGCTTGCGGCCAAAGCGATCGCCGACGTGGCCGAACAGCACCGCGCCGACGGGCCGCGCAAAGAAGCCGATGGCAAAGGTGCCCAGCGAAGCCAGCGTGCCCATGAAGGGATCATTGGTGGCGAAGAACACATCGCCGAACACCAGGGCGGCCGCCGTGGCGTAGCAGTAAAAGTCGTACCACTCGATCATGGTGCCGAAGAAAGCCGCGGCCGCGGCGCGGACGGGCTGCTTGCGGCCTGTGGAGTCGTTCATGGAAGGAATTCCCCTTGTTTTTTCGCGGCTGCCGAACCGGCGCCGCGCTGTCTGATAACGGCGTTGACGATAGCAACTACTGGCTATATCTTGTATAGCCACAATCCGTTCAGACATAGGTCCACTTCATGAAGGAAGTCCTGCTCGCCGATCTGCTTGCCGGGTCGCTCTCGCGCGAGTCCGACGAGCCGCTGCAAAAGCAGATCTACGACATCGTGCGGCGCGGCGTGCTGGACCACACGCTGGTGGCGGGGCAGCGGCTGCCGTCATCGCGCGCGCTGGCCACCGACCTGGGCATATCGCGCATCACGGTGACGCTGGCTTACGAAAGGCTCATCGCCGAAAACTACCTCAGTGCGCGCGGCGGCAGCGGCACCTTCGTCGAAAAAACCGTGGACCGGCCGCTGCTGCCGCCTGAAACCCCCGAACACGTGCAACGCCATCGCCCCGGCCTGTCGGCGCGCGGCGAGGTCATCGCGGGCGGCGCGGGCGGCCTGGCGCAGCATACCGGCGCCTTCGTGCCGGGCGTGGCCGATGCCAGCCTGTTTCCGTTTCATATCTGGCGCCGGCTGGTATCGCGGCATCTGGGCAAGTCCAACCTGGCGCTGTCCGGCTACGCCAAGGACGGCGCGGGCTTCATGCCGCTGCGGCTGGCCATTGCCAATTACCTGCGCCTGGCGCGGTCGGTGGTGTGCGAACCGGAACAGGTCATCGTCACCGCAGGCACGCACCAGTCGGTGGACCTGTGCGCGCGCCTCTTGACCGAATGGGGCGACAGCGCGCTCGTCGAAAGCCCGTGCCACTGGGCCTTTCCGCCGGTGCTGGGCGCGGCCGGCGTGCGGGCCCATGCCGCGGTGGTGGACGAGCAGGGGCTGGACCTGGCCAGCAGCAAGCTGCCGCGCCGCGCCCGCCTGCTGATCACCAGCCCGTCGCACCAGTACCCCACCGGCGTGGTGATGCCGCTGGCGCGCCGGCTTGAACTGTTGCAGGCGGCGCGGGCGCGCGGGTTGTGGGTCATCGAAGACGACTACGACAGCGAATTCCGCTACGACGGCGCGCCGATTCCGTCACTGCAAGGGCTGGACGCCGATGGCCGCGTGATCTACATGGGCACCTTCAGCAAGACCATGTTCGCCGGCCTGCGCATGAGCTACATGGTGGTGCCGCCGCAAGTGGCGGCCTCGTTTTCGCAGGCGGCCGCCAGCATCTACCGGCCGGGCCAGCTGCACTTGCAGGCAGCGCTGGCCGACTTCATGGGCGACGGGCATTTCTCGCACAACATCAAGCGCCTGCGTACCGAATACGCCGGCCGCCAGGCGGTGCTGCGCGAGGCGCTGGCCGCGCGCGTGGGCGATGCGGTGCAACTGTCGCAGGCGCGCGCCGGCCTGCACGTGTATGCCCGGTTGCAGCCCAAGGTGCAGGTGGCGCGGCTGGCGGATGCCGCCCGCGAAGAAGGCATCGTGTTGGGGCAGCCTGCGTATTTGCCCGATGCCGCTCGCCATGGCCAGCCGGCCGTGGTGCTGGGGTATGGCGGCGTGCCGTGCGAGCGCATCGATGATGGCGTGATGCGCTTTGCCCGCGCGCTGGCGCGGGCCACGGATACCAAGCCCGCGCGCCGCGGCAAGCGTTGATCTTCTTGCGCGCCGTTGCCGCGCCTACAGTTCGCCCAGCACCTGGTCTGCCGCCGCCAGCAACAGGTCGGCATGCTCTTGCCCGAAGGGCAGTTGCGGCCGCAGCTTGAGCACGTTGCCATGCAGCCCAGTGGCGCTGAGCAGCACGCGGCGTTCGCGCATCAGGTTGACGAAGCGGTGCGTTTCTTCCTTGGCCGGCGTCTTGGCGGCGCGGTCGCGCACCAGTTCCACGCCGATGAACAGGCCATCGCCGCGCACGTCGCCGATCAGCGGGTGGCGTTCGGCCAGCGCCCGGAAACCCTCGCGCAGATACTGTCCGGTGCGCGCGGCGTTGGCTTGCAGGCCTTCTTCCTGAATCACCGCCAGCGTGGCCTGTGCGGCGGCGCAGGCCACCGGATTGCCGCCGAAAGTGTTGAAGTAACGGGCCTCGCGGCCAAAGCGTTCCATGATGTCCGGGCGCGACACCATCGCCGCGATCGGGTGGCCGTTGCCCATGGGCTTGCCCATGGTGACCAGGTCCGGCACCAGCCCATGGCGTTCAAACCCCCACATCTTCGAACCCGTGCGCGCAAAGCCCGCCTGCACTTCATCGGCAATGAACAGGCCGCCCGCGTCGCGGATGGCCTGCACCGCCGGCGCCAGAAAGCCTGCCGGGTCGCTGTAGACGCCGTCGCTGGAAAAAATGGTGTCCACCAGCAGCGCGGCCGGGCGGATGCCATGGCGGCGCATGTCGTCGATGGCGGCCTGTACCTGCGCGGCGAACCAGGCGCCCAATGTGGCCGGGTCCTGCCGGTAGGTGTCGGGGGCGGCCACGGTGCGCGTGTCCAGCCCTAGCGGCACGGCCTGGCCCAGCGACGGCGACACGGCCGCTACCGCCGAGGTCACGCCGTGGTACGCCAGCTGCGTGACGATGACGCCGGTGCCGCCGGTGTGGCTGCGCGCCACGCGCAGCGCCAGGTCGTTGGCCTCGCTGCCGGTGCAGGTGAAGATCACCTGCGACAGCGGGTCGGGAAAGGTCGCCAGCAGCTGTTCGGCGTAATCCAGCACGCCGTCGTGCAGGTAGCGGGTGTGGGTATTCAGGATGGCGGCCTGCTCGGCAATGGCCTGCACCACGCGCGGATGGCTGTGTCCGACCGACGCCACGTTGTTGTAGGCATCCAGGTAGCGCTGGCCGTCGGCGCCGATCAGCCACACACCTTCGCCGCGCACGATGTGCAGGGGCTGGTCGTAGAACAGGCGGTAGGACGGGCCCAGCACGCGCTGGCGGCGGGCGATCAGGGCGCGTTCGGCCTCGGGCAGCGCATCGGCGGCCGCGGGGTCGAAGGCATTGAGCATGGCTTTGTCTCGGCTCATGTGAAACTCTCCATCGGGGTCAGGCTGGCGGCCAGCAGGATGTCGCTGGCCTGTTGCCGCGGCATCGTGTCCAGCCGGGCCAGGCCGGTCCAGGCCTGGCCGTTGTTGCGCAGGATGTATTGGCGGTTTTCGGGATGCTGCTCGGCGCGCCAGCCGGTGATGGCCACCGTGATGAGGTGGCGCGCGGCGATCAGGTCGGGCAGCAGGGCGATTTCGGTGTCGGTCAGGGGCAGCGCCTGGTGGTAGCTGGCCACGCAGTGCCGCAGCGCGGGCGATAGCGGATCAGGCGCGTCTTGCAGCAGATAGGCGCCGGCCACGGCCAGGTCCTGCACCAGCGGCGCGCGCACCATGTCGCCAAAATCCAGCAACGCGGCGATGCGTTCGGGGTGAGCCGGTTCGACCATCACGTTGTACGGATTCAGGTCGTTGTGAATCACCTGGCGGCGCAGGCCTTCAAGCGCCGGCTGGGTGTGGCGGATGAAGCGGTCCAGGTGGCGTTCGGCCAGGGCGCGCCGTTCGGGTTCGGCAATGCGGGGCAAGAGGTCGGCCAGGCGGTCGGCGTGCTGCAGGTCCCACAGCAGTTCGTGGTCGGCCATCGGGTGGCTGAAATTCGCCAGCGCCAGATCGAACTGCGCCAGCGCGCGGCCCAGCGCCTGGTGCTGCGCGGGGCTGCGGGCCACCTTGTACAGCGGCACGCCATCGATATAGGTGATCAGCCGGATGGCGCGGCGGGCGCCGTCTTCGTCCTCGTGCCAGTGCACGTAGTCGCCGGCCACGCCGGGAATCAGGCGCGGCACCGGCGGTTCGCCGCCGGCCCGCATCAGGCACAGCTGCGCCTGGGTATGAAAGTCGGTGACGGCAGGATCTTCGGCGGGGTGCGTGGCCTTGAGCACAAAGGCCGCGCCATCCGCGCACTGGATCAGGAAGTTCTGGTCGCGTTCGCTGGACAGGATGCTGGCGCGGGCGGTCAGCCCGTAGCACGACAAGGCCAGGGCCTCGGCGTCGGCCAGGGTCAGTTTCGGGGGCTCGGCGGCGAACAGCGCCTGGCCGGCGCTGGGGCGGGTGCTGCGGTTCATGCCTGGCGCTCTTCCAGTCCGCACCATTCGGCGATGAACAGCGCGATGGTCTGGGTGACCTTGCGCACCGATTCCAGGTTGACCGCTTCGTCGTAGCCGTGCGGCATGCGGCATTCCGGGCCGTAGACGATGGCCGGCGTGTCGGCGTACAGGCCATAGAAGCGCGCGTCGGTGGCGGCGGACGTGGCGTACTCGCGCAGCGGCTCGCCAAACACCTGCTCGTGGGCGCTGCGCAGCGCGGCTTCGACGTCGTCGGAATCCTTCAGCTCGTAGCCTTCGGCCATGAAGCCGTGGTAGATGACCTTGGGCGGATGCTTGGCCAGGAACGGGTCGCGCGCGGCGGCCTGCGCCACGAAGGCCTCGATCTCGGCGCGCGCCTCTTCCAGGCTCTGGCCGGGATACACCGCCACTCGCATGTCGAAGGTGCACCAGGCCGGCACGCTGGACGGCCAGTCGCCGCCCGCGATCTTGCCCAGGTTGAAGCGGATGGGGTGCGGGTGGTCGCAGAAATGGCGGTGGTCGCATTTGCGGCCGTTCCAGCGCGCTTCCAGTTCGTCCAGCGCCTGGATCAGGAAGATGGCCTTCTGGATGGCATTGGCGCCCGCGCCGGTGAACGCGGCCGACGCATGCTGGGGGTCGCCTTCGACCTGCACCTGGAACCACATCGGCCCGACCTGCGCGCGCATCAGCATGGGCAAGAGCGGTTCGGGAATGAAGGCCGCATCAGCCCGGTAGCCGCGCGCCAGGCAGGCCAGCGCGCCGTTGCCGGTGCATTCTTCTTCCACCACCGATTGCAGGAACACGTCGCCCGCGGGGGCCAGGCCCAGGCTGGCCAGCGCATCCATGGCCGACAGGCAGGCGACCAGGCCTGACTTCATGTCGCCCGCGCCGCGTCCGTGCATCCAGCCATCGACGATGGCGGGGTCGTACGGATCGCGGCTCCATTGCGACAGCGGGCCGACCGGCACCACGTCGATGTGGCCATTCAGGATCAGCGAACGGCCTTTCAGGCTGCGGGCGCGGTGCGCGCCGACCACGTTGTAGGCATTGTCGTAGGACACCGCCACCGGCGAAAAGCCCGGCAGGTGGGCAATGGCGTCGACGTCGATCTTCCAGCGGTCCACGCCGTAGCCGCGTTCGGCATAGCGCGCCGCCATGAAGTCCTGCGCGGTGGCTTCTTCACCGCGCTGCGACGGCAGGCGCACCAATTGCGCGGTCAGTTCGGTCTGGGCCGCAAAGCCCGCGTCCACGGCTTGGATGATGCGCTGCCGGAGCGCCGGGGTCAGTTCTGGCATGGATGTGCTCGAGGTTGACTGGGATGCGAGCCATCGTAAAGAGAATTGGATCGGTCAAAAATAGCCAATCCGGGTTATTTCGTATAGCCACTTTTGGGGCGGGCTGGTGATGCGACAACGGTCATTGCGCCGCCGGGCGCTGAGGGGCGGCCCGGCCGGGCCGCCCGCGCCGGCCTATTGGCGGGTAATGCCCGCGTTCGCGATGGCCTCACGCCACTGCGTGTCGCTCGCCTCAACGAAGCGGGTGAATTCGGCCGGGCTGGCAGGGGCGCTGACCTTCACGCCCAGCTCCTGGAAACGCGCCTGCACATCCGGCTGCGCCATCACTCGGGCAAAGGCCTGGTTCAGGGTGTCCACGACCGGGGCTGGCGTGCCGGCAGGGGCGAACAGGCCCGTCCAGAAATAGAAGTCCATGCCCTTCAAGGCCGCGGTTTCCCCGGCGGAGGCCATGTCCGGGTTGCCGATGTCGCGGTCGCGGCTCATCACGCCTACCGGCGTCACGCGGCCGCTCTTGACCAGTTCCAGCAACGCGGGCAGGCCGGACACCGCCAGGTCGACCGTGCCGCCGATGACGTCGGTGGCGATCTTCGAGGCGCTGGCATAGGGAATGAAGGTGATCTCGGTGCGGGTCATCTTCTTCAGGCTTTCCATCGCGATGCTCGGCAGCGAGCCGACCCCAGTGGCGCCGTAGGTCAGCCGGCCGGGTTCGGCGCGGGCGCGCCGGATCAGGTCGTCGAACGAGCGCACGCCCAGCTTGGGGTTGGCCACTACGGCCAGGCCGCTGGTGCCCAGCGGGGCCACGGCCTGCAGGTCGCGATAGGTGTACTTGGCGGAGGCCTGTACTTGCGGCGCGATCACCACGTCCGACACGATGCCCATCAGCACGGTGTAGCCGTCCGGCCTGGCATGGACGGCGCGCGTGACGCCGATGATGCCGCCGGCGCCGGCGATGTTCTCGATGACGATGGTCTGGCCCAGTTCCTGGCCGAGCTTGGGCGCGACGAGACGGGCAAAGGCGTCCACCGAGCCGCCGGGGGCGTAGCCCACGATCAACTTGATGGGTTGGGTGGGGTAGGTCTGCGCGGCGGCGGGGGCCGCGCCGATGGCAAGGGCCAGCGCCAGCGCGGGCAGCGTGAAGGGGTTCATGGTTGTCTCCTTGGGGTGTTGTTATGGGTTGTCGTCATGGGCGGCGCTATGCGCCGGGTCGTGGGTCCGAGGATTCCAGCCACGCCCGGACGCGCTCGAACACGTCGTCGCTGTTGCGGTCCATCATGGGCAGGTGCGAATTGCCGCGCACACTCTCGGCGGGCAGGTCGATCACGCTGACCGGCGTGGTGGCGCGGATGCTGTCCAGGTAGGCGTCGGCCTGGCGTCGGTAGTTGATCCAGTGCGAGCCGGACGCTTCAATGAAGTCGCCCCACACATGCAGATGGCGCGGTAGCGGGCCGGCCGGGCTGGACGCGGGCATGCCGCCGGGCTCCACGCCCACCACCGACTGCACCAGGCGCGGCCGGCGCCGGGCAATCTCGGCGGCGAACCCGGCGCCCTGGCTGTGCGCCACCAGGTGGCAGGGGCCAACCTGATCGACCAGCGCCTCGTAGGCGGCCAGGATCATCGCTTCGTGGCCCGGCCAACGCGGCACCCACTGCTTGGCGAAGCGGTCGAAGCTGTCGCAGGGAAATTGCTGCCCGGGAAAAGGATGGCGCGGCGCAGGCGCGGGTTCGTAGCGGGGGCCCAGGCGAAAGGTCAGCCAGGCTTCGCGCTTGGTGCGAAACACCGGCGCTTCGCCGTAGACCTCCGGGTATCGCGCCCAGGACGAACGGCCGCGCTCGACCGCATCGCTGACCAGCACGTCGTAGCCCGCCTGCAGAAAGCGCATCAGCCAGCCCGGCCGGCCGTCCGGCGTGTCTTCCCAGGTGCAGCCGGTCATGCCGCCGCCGTGCCACAGCAGCACCGGATGCGGGTGGCGCGGCTGCGCCAGCCGGAAGGCCTGCACATACATCTGGCCGTAGACCTGTTCGCCGTTCGGGTCGACTTCGCGGGGATGGCCGTTCAGCACCATGCTGCGCTGTTCGACGGGCAACCCCGTCACGGTGGCGGTCTGGCCGCCGACAAAAAATGAGCCCACGGATTTCAGGCGGATCGCTTCGCAAGGCATGACAGGTCCGGTTTCGATGACGGGCGTAGCTTGCGATTCGGCCTATAGTTACGTCAATCGAATAAAAATCAAAGATTATTGACCTATGGGAATCAATTACGACATCGAGGATCTGCGGGCGTTCTGCACCCTGGTGCGCGCCGGCCAGTACACGGCAGCGGCCTCGCAGCTGTGCATCACCACGTCCGCGCTGAGCCGGCGCGTGGCCAAGCTGGAAGACCGCATCGGCGGCAAACTGTTCGAACGCACCACGCGCCGCGTCGTGGTCACCCCCATTGGGCGCACCCTGTACGAACGCGTGCTGCCCGCCGTCAGCCGCCTGGACGCCTGCCTGCTGGAAGCGTCACGCGCGGCGCTGGGGCAGGGCGGCAACCTGGCGGTAGGCACGGTGGCATCAGTCGGGTATTCCGTGTTTCCCAAGGTGCTGCCCGTGTTCTACGCCGCGCACCCGCACACCTACCTGTCGATCCGCGATGCCAATGCCACCGTCGTGGCCAAGCTGGTGGAAGACGGCGAGGTCGAATTCGGCGTGACGACGGTGGTGTCGTTTCCGCAATCGCTGGTGATCGAGAAGGCCGCGGTCTATGGCTACAACCTCGTGTACGCCAAAGGCTCGGCGCTGCGTCCGAGGCGCCGCACGCTGACGTGGACGCAGGTGTCCGCCTTGCCCGTGGTCGGCCTGCACCCCTTGAGCTCGACGCGCTTGCAGATCGACAGCGTGCTGCACGCCAGCGGCATTGCCTTGCCCTGGAAGATCGAGGTCGATCAGCTGGCCACCATGGTCGGCCTGGTGCAGACGGGAGATTTCGTGGCGGTGATGCCCGGCCTGTTCGACGCGGCGGGCTATGGTTTGCAATCGGTGCCGGTGGGGGCGCCGGATATCGTCCGAGATATCTACCTGGTCAGGCGTCACGACGTGAGCCTGTCACCGGCGGGGCAGTCGCTGCTGGGGTTGATTCGGGCGCGGTTGGGGGCGGGGTAGTGGGGCGCCCTTGCGCCGACCCGTTGTCAGGCGTGCGCTGCCCGATCAGTCGTCACGGACGAAAGCCCGCAAGGATCGGCGCGATCCATTCCTGGCCACCGCCGCTGTCCCAGGGGCCGTTCTCTCGTCCACCGTAAAGCTCCTGGCTACCGGTCACCGTCTTGATGCCTTGCGGATGGCGCGCGGCGTCGAGAAAGGCGTTCACCGCGTCGCGCAGGCCGGCCTCGTCGTGGGGCGGCAGCGAGGCCAGCGCATCGTCAAGCGAGTAGCGGATGTCGGCAATGACGCATTCGTAGCGGACGGTCGCCGTCTTTTGTCCGGGCAGCGCCGGATTGGGCTTGATCGTCTTGGACAGGACCTTGCAGCTTGATTGTGAAACGAGTGCCCGCTGTAGACGCAGGGCCTCGATCAACCGTTCCTTTACCGCCTGTGGCTCGGTGGCATTCAGCAGCGCTTTCACCCGAATTTCCGCCGTGCGTCGGTACGCGCCTTCCCGCATGTTTTCCACGTTGCGCAAGACCTCGACGCGGATGGGCAGCTTGTCGGGATAGAAGCGCTTCGTGTAGGCATCCAGTTGGCGCGCGCTGTTCATGTCGTCGTGGATGACGTAATCGAGGTAGAGCTGCCCGATTTGTTCGGGCGTCAGCGATTGTGCTGCCGCGGGGGCGATGGGCAGTAGAGATACCCAGCCGAACAACGCAGCGGCGACGGCACGGGGAAAGCTCTGAATCAGGCGCATGGCGGACGAGGGCTGGGCGTTGGGGGACGGGCCGCAGTCGCCCTGTCGATCAAGTGCGCGGCAAGGCGTAGCGATGCCATTATGCCTGCGCGGGGGACGACAGCGCCGATTGGCGGCCGATTGCTATCACTCGTTCTCAAGCTCCCTGAGTAGCTTGATTTCATTGATTTTCTGTTGTGACGCCAAGTGCAGCCGTCGGGCTTCCTCTGGCGGGAATCCCAGTTCCAAGAACAGGTCAGCATCTGCTTTGGTGACATGGCGGATTTCAGTGTCGATCTTCATGGCTTGCCGTTCCTCGTATTCCGGTTTTTCCGATGCCGTGCATCAGGGGTGCGCTTGTCTTGCGGGCTGGACATCGTCGTCCAACTTCCGACAACGCGCGTTCGAGTCTATTGCGGTTGACCTGCCCGTTGAGCATGGCTGCAAGAAAACAGACGCTTCCTACGGCGGGTGGGAAGTGTCTGCAGGGCGAGTCGCTTTGGGCGCCGATCCGGTCTTGAGGCGCAGCCACCAGATTGGCGGCTGACCGCTATCACTTGGCGGGCGCGTGAGCGCGGCCGAGGCCTGCCGGTGAGATGCTTCACATACGGCGGACCTGCCAGCGCAATGCTCCGTTGCGCGGCCGGCGCCGCTCGTTCTCTTACCTGGAATTTGCGGCCATGTTGATTGATGAATCGCGCGCTCCCCTGATGTTTCTCCGGTCCCAGGGGGAATCGGATACTCCTGTCGAGCAGCAGTTGCAGCGCTTGCTCGACCAGGGCCAGCCGTTCGTGTTGGTGATGGATCATTCCCCCGACTACCACCACGATGAAACCGTGGAGGAACGCCGCGAGAAAGCGCTGTTCTTCAAGCGGGTGAAGGAGCAGATGCGCAGCCTGTGCCGCGGCATGATCGTGCTGGAACGCGGCAAGCCGACCCCGGCGCCGATGCGCCTGGCGGCGGCGGGGGCCAGCAAGGCGTTCGGCTTCAAGGTGGGGTTCGTGGATGACGAGGACGCCGCCATCCGGCTCGGCAGGGAGTGGATGGGGGGCGCCTAGCTGGGGGCGCCTATCTCACCAACCGTTCCCGATACACCGCAGGCGTCTCCCCGAACGCGCGGCGGAACAGGTTGATGAAGGCCGTGGGGGTGGAATAGCCCAGTTCCAGCGCGATGGTGGTGACCTGGGCGCCGTCGGCCAGCCGTTCCAGCGCGCGCAGCAGGCGGGCGCGTTGCCGCCAGGTCGAGAAATTGAAGCCGGTTTCCGTGACGAAGCGCCGGCTGAGCGTGCGCGAACTGACCGCGCCCCAATCGGCCCATTGCTCCAGGTCGCGGGCGTCGGACGGGTCGTCGATCAGCGCGCGGGCGATGCGTTGCAACCGCGGTTCCTGCGGCATGGGCAGGCCCAGGCTTTCCACGGGCAGTTGGCGGATTTCATCGAGGATGACCGCGGCCAGGTGTTGGTGCGCGCCGGCCAGGGGGACCAAGGGCCAGGTGCTGGCGCGCAGCACGGCTTCGCGAAGCAAACCCGACACGCGCAGCGTGCAGGGCTGGGCCGGCAGGTCGGCGCACAGGGCTTCGGTGACGAAGGCGCTCCAGCCGTGGAACGGGCCGTGCGAACGGGCCCAGTGGGCCTGGTGCGGCGGCAGCCAGACGGCGTGAATGGCCGGCACGACCCAGACGCCGCTGTCCAGCCCGACCGACAGCAGGCCCTGCAGCGAGCCAAACAGCTGGCCGCGGGAATGCTGGTGGGGATCGGTGGCAAAGTCGGTGTCTTCGCAGCGGCCGGCCACCACGAACAGGGTGGGGCCATCGGCCCGGTCGACCAGGCTGCGGTCGATGCTGAGGTCGGCCATGGCGGATCAAAACGATTTGTTGGGGCTGATAGTCTAGCCAAGCCAGCAAGCAGTGTCGATCAGCCCGCCAGCGCGGCTTCCAGTTTGGCCTTGAGCGAGGTCGCGGCGGCGGGCGCGCGGGCCAGGCCGGACTGGATGAAGGCATGCGCTCGCGCGGTGTCGCCCAGGTGCTTGGCCATGCGCGCGTAGATCAGGGTCTTGGCGGGGTGGAGGGAATCGGGATCGGTGCCTTGCACCAGCCGTTCGCAACTGGCCGGATAGCTGTCGTGCTGCGCGAAAAACGCATGGCCCACGCGGGCCCATTCGCTGACGATGAATTCGACGTTTTCTTCGGCCTGCGCCAGGTCCGCGCCGTAGGCCCAGCCATAGGCTTCGCCCGGCGGCGGATCGATGCGGTCGCGGAACACGCAGTGCGATTCCTCGATCTCGGCCGGCGGCACGAAGGCGCCGCCTTCGCAGGGCAGGAAATCGTAGTGCGCACCCAGGTTCAGGTAGCAGGCCTTGCCGCCGCTGGCGCCCTGGATGTTGAAGACATGGATGATCGGACCGCGGATGCGGCGCAGAGTCTGGCCCGTGCCTTCGAAGCCTTCGGCTTTCAGGACGGGAATCAGGTGCTGGGTCAGCAACTTGAGAAATGCCGCGCGGGTGACGGTCGCCATGTCGGGGCCTTGGCTGGAGAAGTTGGATCGGATTGAACCGCATCCCGCGCCGGGCCGTGTGGCAAATCATGACAGTTGAAACCAGTCCGGAACGCTCGAAGCGAACCCTGGGCGGCAGGGCGCCGCGACAGGTGGCTTGCCTGCGCCGGGCGTTGCCAACACCCTTCGGGAACGATATATGCTGGCGGACAGACGCTTTTGAAAGGAGCGGCATCATGGCGACGCGAACCATCTGGAAAGGGGCGATTTCGTTCGGGCTGGTGCATATTCCGGTCGGCCTGCACACGGCCACCACCGAATCCGGCGTGGACTTCGACTGGCTGGACAAGCGGTCGATGGACCCGGTCGGCTACAAGCGCATCAACAAGCGCACCGGCAAGGAAATCGACAAGGACAACATCGTCAAGGGCGTGGAGTACGAAGACGGCCAGTATGTCGTGATCTCGCCCGAAGAGATCGCCGATGCCTATCCGCGCACGACCCAGACCATCGAGATCCACCAGTTCGTCGATGCCGCCGACGTGTCGTTCGTGTACCTGGAACGGCCTTATTACGTGGCGCCGATCAACAAGGGGCAGAAGGTGTATGCCTTGCTGCGCGACACCTTGGCCAAGTCGGGCAAGATCGGCATTGCCAAGGTGGTCATCCAGACCAAGCAGCACCTGGCCGCGCTGATTCCGCTGGGCGATGCGCTGGTGCTGAACCTGATGCGCTGGGGCGACGACGTCAAATCCACCGACGAGCTGGACCTGCCCAAGGCCGGCGCCAAGGCCACCACGCCCAGCGCCGCCGAATTGAAGATGGCCCGGATGTTGGTGGACGACATGTCCGGCGCCTGGGACCCCGAACAATACAAGGACGAGTTCAAGTCCGCGGTGATGGGGCTGGTGGCCAAGAAAGTGAAGGCGGGCAAGACGGAAACGGTGGTCGAGCCGCAGGAAGAATCGCCGGCCTATGCGGATAACGTGATCGACTTGACGGAGCTGCTGCAGCGCAGCCTGAAGGGGAAATCGGGCGGCAAGTCGGCGCAGGATGCACCGGCAAAATCGGCCCGAAAGGCGGCGTCCAAGAGCGCGAAAACGGCGGCGCGTAAAACGTCCACCAACATGGCCACTAAGACGGCTACTAAGACGGCCACTAAGACGACATCCAGGACAGCATCCAAGGCAGCCGCAAAATCCGCCGCGAAGCCCACCGCGAAGTCCGCGCCCAGGACGCGCAAGGCGGCTTGACGATGGCGGGCACCGACACCCTTGCCAAGTACCGCGCCAAGCGCAATTTCGACGTCACCGCGGAACCCGCGGACGGCGGCGAAGCGAATGAGGCGGCGCGCGCCTTCGTCATCCAGAAGCACTGGGCCAGCCACCTGCACTACGATTTCCGGCTGGAACTGGATGGCGCCATGAAAAGCTGGGCCGTGCCCAAGGGCCCCAGCTTTGACCCTGCCGTCAAGCGCATGGCGGTGCAGGTCGAAGATCACCCCATCGCCTACAACCAGTTCGAAGGCCAGATTCCCAAGGGCCAGTATGGCGCGGGCAAGGTCATCATCTGGGACGAGGGCACCTGGGCGCCGGTGGGTGACCCGGCAGATGGCTATCGGCGCGGGCATCTCAAGTTCGACCTGCACGGCGTGAAGCTGCGGGGGCGCTGGGCCTTGATCCGCATGAAGGGCAAGGACTCGGACAAGCAGCCGCCATGGCTGCTGGTGAAAGACCGGGATGACTATGCGCGCGATGCCGACGCGTTCAGTGTCGTGGACGAACAGCCCGACAGCGTGGTGCCGCTGCGCAAGGCGCCTGCATCGAAGCGCGCATCAGCCACCGCGCCCCGCCTGCCTGGCGAGGCGGCCGACTGCCCCAAGACGCTCAAGCCGCAATTGGCCACCCTGGTCGAAGGCGTGCCCGATGCCGCGCCCGACTGGCTGTACGAAATGAAGTTCGACGGCTACCGGCTGCTGGCCCGCGTGGACAAGGGCGACGTCAAGCTGTACACCCGCAATGGCCACGACTGGGGCCCTAAGCTGCCGCACCTGGTGCAGGCCTTCAGCCGGCTGCCCGTGCAGAATGCCTGGATCGACGGCGAAATCGTGATGCTGGGCGATAACGGCGCGCCCAGCTTCCAGGCGCTGCAAAATGCCTTCGACGGCCAACGCACCGGCGGCATCGTGTTCTACGCGTTCGACCTGCCGTACGTGGCAGGCCGCGACCTGCGCCAGGAGCCGCTGCGCGTGCGCCGCGGCTTGCTGGCGCAAGTGATGGACGTGGCTGATGACGATGCCCTGCGCTTCAGTGAGGCGTTCGACGCCGCACCGGCGGACCTGGTGGCGTCGGCCTGCAAGATGGGCCTGGAAGGCATCATCGCCAAGCGCCTCTCATCACCCTATGCCTCGCGGCGCAGCGACAGCTGGATCAAGCTCAAGTGCGGCCGCCGCCAGGAATTCGTCGTCATCGGCTACACCGACCCCAAGGGGGCGCGCGTCGGGCTGGGCGCCTTGCTGCTGGCCTATCACGGCGACGATGGGGCCTTGGTCTACGCCGGCAAGGTCGGCACGGGTTTCGACGACTCGGGCCTGGCCGCGCTGCAACAACGCCTGGCCCGGCTGGAAACCGCCAAGCCTGCCGCCCACGTCCCGGGCAGCAGCCGCGATACGCACTGGGTCAAGCCCCAGCTCGTGGCCGAAGTGTCGTTCAGCGAATGGACCGGCGCGGGCCACGTGCGGCATCCGGTCTTCCAGGGCCTGCGCAAGGACAAGCCGGCGCGCGCCATCACCCAGGAGACGCCCGTGAGCGCAACCGCTGTGAAAACCGATCGTAGTGCCGGCAAGCCTGCCCGGGCAAAGGCCGCGAAAACGGCGCTCGCCAAGCGATCCGGCAAGGCCACCGCCGGCAAGCTGACCCATCCCGAACGCGTCGTCGACGCATCCACCGGCCTGACCAAGCTGGACCTGGCGCGCTACTACGCGCTGGTCGCGCCGCTGTTGCTGCGCCACCTGAAGGCCCGCCCGGTGTCGTTCCTGCGCGCCCCGGACGGCATCGACGGCGAGCGGTTCTTTCAGAAGCACCTGGAAGCGCCGATGCCCGGCGTGCGCGCGCTGCCTAAATCGCTGGACCCCGGCCATGCGCCACTGGTGGAAGTGCCCACCGCGCAGGCCGTGCTGTCGGCCGTACAGATGAACGTGGTCGAATTCCATACCTGGAACGCGGTCAAGACGGCCATCGACAAGCCGGACCGCATGCTGTTCGACCTGGACCCCGGCGAAGGCGTGTCCTGGAAATCGGTGCAGCGCGCCACCCACCTGCTGCACGTGATGCTGGACGAGATCGGCCTGCAAAGCTGGCTCAAGACCAGCGGCGGCAAGGGCCTGCACATCGTCGTGCCGCTACGCCGGCAGTACGACTGGGACACGGTCAAGGCGTTTTCGCAGGCCATCGTGCAGCACCTGGCCAAGACGCTGCCCCAGCTGTTCGTGGCCAAGAGCGGCCCGAAGAATCGCGTCGGCAAGATCTTTGCCGACTACCTGCGCAATGGCTTTGGCGCGACCACGGTGGCGGCCTGGTCGGCCCGCGCGCGGCCGGGCATGGGCGTATCGGTGCCGCTGGCCTGGGACGAGCTGGGCGACGTGCCCGCCAGCGACACATGGACGGTCGCCAACATCCACACTCGGCTGGACGTCGGCGATACGCCCTGGGACGACTACCGGCCGCAGGCGCTGGGGGCGGCCATGAAGGCCATGGGGTTCAAGCCGGACGGCACCTGACCGCCGCCGCCGCCGCCGCCGCCGCCGCCAAAAAAATCGGGGGGAAGCCGGCGCATGCCGGCTTCCCCCCGAGGCTTTCCAGGGAAACAGTACCTGTTGGCTTACAGGGCCTGCATCTCGGTGTTGGCGTTGCGAGCCGGTTGCGCTGCGGCCGGCTTGGGCGCCGCGGGCGGGTTCACCGCCGGCACGGCCGTATTGGCTGCGGCGCTGTCCGTCACCGGCACTTCCACGTACGGCAGGTGCAGCGTCTGGCTGGTCATGGCGCGAATCTGGTTGGTCAGCGCGGGGCTGTCATTCAGCTTCTGGCCATACGACGGGATGATTTCCTTCAGGCGCGTCTTCCAGCCGGCTTCCATCTGCTGCGGGAAGGCTTTGGCCAACAGGTTCAGCATGATGGGGGGCGAGGTCGATGCGCCGGGCGAAGCACCCAGCAGCGCGGCGATGGTGTTGTCCTTGTCGGTCACGACTTCGGTGCCGAACTGCAGGATCGGGCCCTTTTCCGGATCGCGCTTGATGACCTGCACGCGTTCGCCGGCCGTCACCAGGCGCCAGTCTTCACGCTTGGCCTGCGGGAAATACTTCAGCAACTGGGCGTGGCGGTCTTCGTCCGTCAGGCGGGCCTGGTTGACCAGGTACTTCACCAGGTCCAGGTTTTCCAGCCCGACGTCGACCATGCTGGTGACGTTGTTGTGGTTCACCGACGAGAACAGGTCGAACGCCGAGCCTTCCTTCAGGAACTTGGTCGTGGCCAGCGCGAACGGGCCGAACAGCACCACCGGCTTGCCGTCGAGCTTGCGCGCGTCCAGGTGGGGCACCGACATCGGTGGGGAATCCGTGTCGGCCATGCCGTAGGCCTTGACGTCGTGGCGTCCGGCGATGGACGACGCGTCAAACGCCAGGAACTGGCCGCCCACCGGGAAGCCGGCGTAGTTCTTCGATTCGGGAATGCCCGACATCTGCAGCACCTTCAACGAAGCGCCGCCGGCGCCGATGAAGACAAAGCGCGCCTTGGTGGTGCGTTCCTGGTTGGTCTTCAGGTCCTTGACCGTGACGTTCCAGGTCTTGTCGTCGTTCTGGCGCAGGGCGGTGACTTCATGCTGCAGCTGCAGCTTGAAGTTGGGGTTGCGCTGCAGGCCCTGGGTGAGCTGGTTGGTGATGACGCCGAAGTTCACGTCGGTGCCCAGCGGCATGTAGGTGGCGGCAACCTTCTGATTGGGGTCGCGGCCTTCCATCAACAGCGGCGCCCATTGCTTGATCTGGGCGGCGTCGGTGGAATATTGCATGCCGTAGAACAGCGGGCTCTTGACCAGCGCGTCGCGGCGCTTGCGCAGGTATTCGATGCGGTCATCGCCCCACACGAAGCTCATGTGGCCCGTGGGATTGATGAAGTCCGAGGGCTGGCCCAGGCGGCCGGCCTTGACCTGATGCGCCCAGAACTGGCGCGAGATCTCGAACTGTTCGGCGATGTTGATGGCGCGCTTGATGTCGACCGAGCCATCGGGCATTTCGGGGGTGTAGTTCAGTTCGGCAAAGCCCGAGTGGCCGGTACCCGCATTGTTCCAGCCATTGGAGCTTTCCAGTGCCACGCCGTCCAGGCGTTCGAAGAGCTCGACGTGCCAGTCCGGCTGCAATTCCTGCAGATAGGTGGCCAGCGTCACGCTCATGATGCCGCCGCCGACGAGCACGGCGTCGACCGGCTTGTCGTTCTCGGCTGCCGGGACTGACCGCTGGTGCAGCGGCCAATAAAGAAACAGCGCCGCCGCAATGACCAGCAATGCAGCCAGGCTGCCCACGATTTTGAGGAACTTTCTCATGGGTTAGAGACCTTTTGGTTCAAAGGATTATTTTTTTCTTATGGGGACTTACAGGTAGACAGGGGTGGGCACCTCCGTGGCGGTCAAGCACGCGAAAGGCCGCCCGGGCGTCTGTGGACATGCGCCGGGATCAGGCAATCGGGCAAAAGTGGATCAAACGCCGACCGGGCCGGCGTGGGGTGTCGCTGCAGCTTGGAATGAGGGCAGGCTGGCCAGAGACTAGACGATTCTCGTTCCGTCTAGGGGAATACCCCGATGAAGCGTGGTGGTTTCCAAGGGGCGAGATTGTATACAAGCTTGATCCGTTGAAAATAGGTAAAATTCCCAAATTGGACAAAATGTCCTATTTACCCTGTTGGAGATCAATCATGGCTGCCTCTGCGCGTTTTGCCCAATCCCTGGCCCGCCTGCCCGTCGCACCGGCCTCGGCGGTCAAGAAAGACGGATGGCGCGGCATCGTTCGCACCCTCGCAGCGGGCGAAGGCCGGTTGTTGGTCACCAACCACAATGAACCTGAAGCGGTCATCCTCAGCATCGCCGAATACACCGGCATGGTCGACGCCCTGCAAGCGGCCCGCGAGGCGACACCAGACCCCATGGCAGAACTGCGCCAGCGTTTCGATCAACGCCTGGCGGCCCTGAAAGAAGCCTCGGCGGCAGACCGGCTGCGCGACATCATGCGTAACCCGGGCAAGCTCGACGGCGGTGTCAAGGCCGGGTCGACGTACTGATGAGCCGCCCGGTCCTGTATGTGCTGGCCGGCGTGAATGGCGCCGGCAAGAGCTCCGTGGGCGGCCATGTGCTGACGCAAGCCGGAATGACCTGGTTCAACCCGGACAGCTACGCCCGGGAACTGATGCAATTGCGTGGCGGTGCGCTGCAAGAAGCCAACGGGCAGGCCTGGCAAGAGGGCGTACGCCGCCTGGACGACGCAATCGAAGGCGGCTTCAGCTTCGCTTTCGAGACCACGCTGGGCGGCCGGACCATCGTCGAGAAGCTGATCGCGGCCGCGGGCTCTCACGACATCCTCATGTGGTTCTGCGGACTGCGCGATGCCGAACAGCACATTGCGCGCGTGGCGTTCCGGGTGACGCAGGGCGGGCATCCCATTCCCGAGGAACGGATTCGCGAACGCTGCCTGACGTCGTATCGCAATCTGCTGGATCTGATGCCCCGTCTGGCGTACCTGCGGGTGTATGACAACAGCGCCGATGTCCTGGCGGGGCAGTCCGTTCCCGAGCCTCGGCGGGTGCTGCAAATCGACGCAGGCAACGTCATTTTTCCCTCGGCGATGCAGGATATGGCGGCGACGCCGGAATGGGCAAAGCCGCTTGTCGAAGCCGCATTGTCGGCGGACAGTACCGGGCGAGCGCGGCACGGCGATTGCTGACGGAGCAGGGCGAGCCGCATGGGCGGCTTGCCGAATCTCTTGAAGGAATCGGACCATCATGGGCACTGCACCGAATCATCGAAAACCCGCCGCCCCAGGCGGTGACGCGCCGGACCAGTCACCCGCCGAGACGCCCGAGCCCGTGCCGGGCAAGGGCCAGACTGACGACAAGGGCCGTTCGCCGCCCGACAGCCTGCCCAATCCGATGCCGGATGTCGATCCGCAACAGACGCCAGGCATCGACCGGCTGTGAATGGCGGTCTTGACACCTGAACCCGCAGCCGCCCTCTGGAGGCCTCTCATGAAAACTCGACACGCTGTGGCAGCACTGATTGCCCTGACGACCTTGGCCGGCTCCGGCGGATCGGCCGATACCCGTTGATCTGATCGCACGCCTGCAACGGCAGGCGTTACGCGCGGCTCTCTGACAGGCGCGGAGCGGGTGCGTCCGGTGTGTCCTCGCGGCGCGTGCCAATACCCCGCCACTGCGCAACAATGCCCATCGTCACGATCACCGCCGCGAGTATCGCCGTGTACAGCACCTCGTTGCGGTACGTGCCTTCCAGCACCATCGTCACCAGCGCCGCGATGATGCAGACGATGACCAGGTAGGTCAGCCACGGAAACAGCCACATCTTGAATTTCAGTTCCACGCCCTGTGCCTGCAGGCGCTGGCGCATGCGCAGCTGCGAGCAGGCGATGGCCAGGTAGACGAACAGGGCGATGGTGCCGGTGGCCTGCATCAGCACGTCGTACACGTCCATCTTGGACGTGGCCATCATCCATACGGCGACGAAGGCGAAGACGCTGGAAATCAGCACGCCGACATAGGGCGTGCCGGTGTCGCGGCCGGTGATCTGCATGATGCGGTGGGCGTCGCCGCGTTTGGACAGCGAATAGAGCATGCGCGAGGCCGTGTACAGCGCCGAGTTGAAGCAGCTGCACACCGAGGTCAGCACGATGAAGTTCACGATCAGCTGTGCGTGCGGGATGCCCAGCGCGTCCAGCGCCACGTTGTAGGTGCCGTGCGTGGGGTCGGTCAGGGCGGGCGCGTTATAGGGCACCAGGCACACGACGATGAAGATCGACCCCACGTAGAACAGGCAGATGCGCCAGACCACCGAGCGCGTGGTCTTGATGATTTCGCGGCCCGGGTTGGCGGATTCGGCGGCGGCGACGGTGACGATCTCGGCGCCGATGAAGGCGAACATCACGCCCAGCAGCGCCACCACCACGGCCTTGGGCCCGTTGGGCATGAAGCCCTGGCTGGTCAGGTGCGACCAGCCGTTGGCATTGCCCCACGGCCACACGTGCACCAGCGCCAGGCTGCCCATGATGAGGAAGATGACGATGGCCACGACCTTGATGAGGGCGAACCAGAATTCGAATTCACCGTAGTTGCGCACGTTCAGGAAGTTGACGACGATGAGCGACACGGTGACCAGCAGGCCGTAGCCCCAGGCCGGCACCATGGGGAACCAGCCGTGCAGGATCTGGCCGGCGACGTAGGCTTCCCAGCCCATCAGCAGCGCCCAGAAATACCAGTAGAGCCAGCCGATGGTGAAGCCGGCCCAGCGCCCGATGGCGCGGTCGGCGTAGGTGGAAAACGAACCGGTGTCGGGCTGGGCGACGGCCATTTCGCCCAGCATGCGCATGGCCAGGATGACCAGCAGGCCGCCGCCGATGTAGGCCAGGATGACGGCCGGGCCGGCCAGCGCGATCTGCTTGCCCGAGCCCACGAACAGCGCCGCGCCGATGACACCCGCGATGGACATCATCGTGAGATGGCGCGATTTCAGGCCGCCTTTGAGTTCCGTGTTGGGGGTATTGGCCAACGTCTTCTCCTCTCCGAATGGCAGGGGCCATGGCGTGTCCGCCATCGGAATGGAAAAGAGGCCTGTCCCCAGCCGGTTTATCGCTATTGGTTGTGCGAAAGAGGATACGTCAGCGCGCGGGCGCACAGGCACCCGAGCCACGCTCTGTTGCAAGTGCAAGAATTTTGTTGCCGGGCCGGCGTGGGGGCGTGTGTCTCACGCGTGGGCCGGCCCAGGCAGACTTGCTGCGGACTCAGGGCGCGACGGGCTGCGGGTCGGGAAAGCGCCACGAACCATTCAGGATCTCGTCACCGGGCTGATATAGCCTGACCGTGTAGTTCCAGCCCGGCATGATGGGCAGGCAGTTCGCGATCTTGCCGTCGCAGCCGCCGAACTGGATGAGGATCGAGCCGTCGCTGCCTTGCTTGGCGGTGAGGTTGTTCAACGAATAGGCGTCGTACGGATTCTTCTGAAAATAGCCTTCGGCGTTGTAGACGCTGACCGACCAGAAGCTCTTGACCGGCACCTTGTCGACCTTGAGCCGGTACACGACCTTGCCATCGTTCTGCGCGATCTTGCCGTTCAGGTAGGTGGCGTCCTTGGCGGGGTTGCCGCCCCAGCCGGCCGCGGTGCCCAGCAGATGCTGGATCGGGTCCACCGTGGCGGCGGTGCCGAACGCGCGGTCGTAGTTCGGCATGGTGGCGGCCAGCACCAGCAGGGCGTCGCGCACCTTGTTCTGGCTGGTTGTGTCCCACTTGGGCACGGTGAAGGCGCCGGGCTGGGCCTGGCTGACCTTGATGGCGTCTTGCAGCGCGTGCACTTGCGCCAGGTCCTTTGGGTCGGCGGGGTCGACCAGGGTGCGGATGGCAACGAACACGTAGCGGGTGCCGATATCCTCTTTTTTAAGCGTGTGGGTGCCGGCGCCGTAGAACACGGCGGGAACGTAATGGTTTTCGTCAACGACCAGGGTCGACATGAAGCGCTTGCCGGCTTCGGGCAGCGTGATCGTGACGGGGCCGGCGTCCAGGTCGAAGACGGCCTGCGAATACAGCGTGTCGCGATTCATGCGGATGACGTTCTGGGCGTCGATGGCGACCATGGCGCGGCTGTGCACGAATTTGCCCAGGCCGCCGTCGGCCACCATCTTGCCCAGGTACAGGTCGGACTCGGCGCGGGCGAAGTTGTCGACCGTGACCAGGGTGGCCGCGTCGGGCGCGGGCTGGGCGTGGGCGCTGGCGATGGCGGCCAGTGTCAGGGCGATGATGCGGGGCGCGAAGGAATGCGACATGGGAAAGCCTCTGGAATGGGAAATCGCCGCGAATGTACCCTGGGGGTCTGGGCGAAAACCGTGGAAAATGCACGGGCGAGACAGATCGCCATGAACAATGAGACGTTGCTGAGGGAGGCCCCATGAAATACGGCAGCAGGAGGCTTGCGGGATGGCTGGGCGGCATGTTGACCGTCATCGGCCTGTCGGGCGGCGGGGCCGCGCAGGCGGTCACGCAGAACACGGCGTTGATGCAGGCGATTGCGCGCGAGATCGCCCACAGCGACGAGCTGGCCGGCATCGACTGGGTGGAAGTGACCGCGGTATTCGGCGTGGACGGCGACGGCGACGTGAACGAAAGCTATGGCTACGCCTACGACCGCGCGGGCCAGCCCCACGCCGTGGCCTTTCTGGAAGACCCCATCGAGCGCGAAGTGCGGCGCTACCGCGAGTGGCTGCGGCCGCAGGCGGACAAGGGCTTCATCAAGATGCTGTTCCAGTTCAACCGCGACACCCGCCGCGCCAACGCCGATTTCGAATACGACGATCCGCATCGGTGGCAGGTCACGCCCGCCAATATCGATACCATTACCGAGACGCTGCGGCCGTCGCTGGGCGACTGACGCCGCGTCGCATACAGCCCCCATGGTTGCGCCGACCCGACCTTGCCATGACTGAACACGCAGACGCTTTCCCGGGCAGCCCGGACGCGCCCATCATTGCCTACGACACGTTCGAGGCCGCCAATCTGTTCCTGGCGGCCGGGCGAACGCGGCAAGAGGTGCTGGCGCGCATCGGCCTGACCGAACCGCAATGGGACCGCCTCTCCGGCATCTACAAGTGGTTTCCGTATGCCGGGGATGGCAGCGCCCGGCGCGCGTATTTCAATGGCCTGGACGACAGCGAGATCTACCGCCGGGTGCTGCCGCCGCGCTGGAAGGTGCCGCCGGAAGACGCGGCGGTATTGCGTGGCACCTGGCACATTCGCGAGGCGGTGCGGCGCAACCCCTATATCGGTCCGTTCGCCGACTGTGGCTGGCCTGTCACCTGGATCGCGGCGCACCCGGAGGCCTCGCTGTGCGGCTATATCCACGATGGCACGACCGTGTATTTCAATGGCCGTGCGCTGACCGATCGCCAGGGCCAGGCGCTGGCGGTGGATGCGCCCAGCTTCGAGCCGGTGGGCGGGCGCTGGCTGCGCGACAGGAATCACGTCTATGGCCAGGGGGAATTCGGCTCGCGCCCGACCCCGTACTGGTACGTGGTGGACGGCGCCGACCGCGCCAGCTTCCAGGCGCTGAACCTGCGCTATGCACGCGATGCGGCGCGGGCCTACTACATCACGGGCAAGACGATCCGCACGAAAAGCGCCGAGGCGTTCGAGGTCGTGCCCGAGCTGCGGCTGAATTACCGCGACGTTGCGCGCGAACCCTTGTTCGACGTCAGCGTCATCGCCCGCGACCGCGAGGCGGTGTACTTCTACGGCGCCCGCCTGAAGGGCGCGCGGCCCGAGGCCTTTCGCGATCTGGGGCATGGCTATGCCACGGACGGCGCGACCGTCTGGTATCTGGAGGCCAAGCAGGTGTTGGACGGCGCCGATGCCGCGACCTTCGTCGTGCCGGGCCCGGGCGAACCCGGCGTGCAGGGCCGCTCAGGCCAACGCGCCGCCAGTGACCGCCACCGGCCTTACGCGCGCGGCGTCGCGCTGACCCCGGCGCAATGCGTCGAAGACTGGCGGGCCTACTTCGAAGCCCGCCCTGACCTGCACGACTGGTGGTGGCACCGCCTGGCCCGGGGCGGCTGAAGACGCGGACAAGGGCTGTCAGCGTAGCGGGACATCGAAATCCACGGGCACCGTTTCGACCGGGCCGGGCAGGGTGGCGTCCAGCCGCGCGACTGTCCCCTGGAAGAAAACCGCCATGAGGGGCGGGCCGTCGGTATTGTCCAGGGCCATGGCGCCGATCTGGCGCAGCGCGCGGCCGGTGGCATCGGCGGCGGTCAGCACCATGGGAGACTGCACGTAGGGCAGCCTGGCCGGGTCCAGCAGCACCAGGTTGTCGCGGACGGTGATGCCTGCCACGGAACCGTCCACGGGCAGCGCATGGCGTTCGAAAGAGACCATGCGGGTGACGGACAGCCGGCCCTTGGCGCGCACGGGCGCCACGGGAAATTGCCGCGGGTCGAAACGGATGCCGTCTTCCACGCGATCATAGGCCTGGCCTTCACGCACATCGATCGGCTTGCCCCGGGCGTCCAGGAAGGTGACGGACACCGCGCGGTCCAGCCCGAAGCGCGTGGCCGGGGCAATGAAGCGGTCGCTCAGCACGTCGGGGTAGCCGAAGCGGATGACGGGTTGGCCTTCGCGTTCGATACGCGCGGTGGTGAGGCGGGCGGCAACGTCCGGGCGCGACAGCTCCTGCGGGCGGTCGGGGGCCACGTGGTCATAGACGGAGCCGGCCAGCGCCAACGGCGTCAGGTCCACGTTGCGCAGGGTATGGCCCAGCGGCAGCACCGACGTCGCCAGCGGCCGCGTCAAGGTGGCACCGCCCGGCACCATCAGCGTGACGCGCACTCGGGCCACCTGGCCCTGGAAGGCGTAGTGCGCCCGCAACTGGCCGCCGGTTTCGCGGAAACCCGCGCGGTCCAATAGCGTGGCGGTGTCGGGCACGGTGAGCGTGCCGGCGGCGGCCTGTGCGCTCAGGCGGTCGAATGCCTGCACGCGGGCATCGAGCGGCGTGGCGCTGCCCCACAGGCGCACGTGATTGAACAAGGGCTGCCCGCCCGCATCCAGCGCCTCGATCAACACCGCATTGCTGTTGAAGCCCTGCGGGCTGACGCCGTCGGCCTGGGTGACGCCGATCTCGACGCGGTGGCCGTCGATGGACCGCAGCGTGAAGGCGAAGCCGCCCAGCGTGCGCGGCTTGCCGAGGTCGGCGGGCGTGAAGTCGACATGCGGCGTGGACTTGGGCAGCGCGATGGTGAGTTCGCCGTCCAGCGATTCGGGCGTGCGCAGCGTGCCGGCCGGCTGCGTCAGCGTCAGCGCCTGGCCCTGCTGGCCGACCGAGATGGTCACGCCGCTGCGTGCGGGGGCGTCCAGGGGGATGTCGCCGCCATCCAGGAAGCGGACCTTGCGCCAGGTGTAGGTGTGCGGGTAGGGCAGGGCAAAGGGCTCCACCACGCCGATGTCGCCGCGCTCGTTCAGTGCGCCGACCACGCCGGCCGCGAACACATCGGCCATGCGGCCGGTGTCGGGGTAGTCGTTGACCGCCTGAAAGGGCGACCCTGTATGCAAGGTCTGCGCCGGCGGCTGGCGCAGCATGTCTTCGCTGCGCCATTGCTGGTGCAGGATGAACAGCATGTCGGTCAGCGCCTGGCGGGTGGGGGCGTCGGCGACCTGGGCTATGCGGGCCTGGCGCGCCTCGGTGACCACGGGCGTTGCAGGCACTGCGTGGGCGGGCAGGGCCAGGCCCAGGCTGGCGGTCAGGAGCAGACGGGCAAGCGTGGCGGATAGACGGGTCACGGTATGCGGTCCTGGCGGGTTCCGATCAGGGATGCCTATTGTATTGATTCGAGCCAGGGCGTCCGGCGGGCCCCGCGCGTCACGGGGAAACCCGATATAAAACTTTGCATAGCCTCCATGATCCAGCGTTATGCGTGATACCAGGGAGGGGCGTCTTGATGATAGGGAATAGTCATTGAAATCAATGCGTTAAGCCGTCGCTGGAAAAGTCGTGCGTAACGTGGCGCAAGGGCTATGAAGCCATTTCGGATTTGCGCCGACGCATGCATGATGGGGTCTTCCGCCAGGCGCGCCGCAGTGCGCCTGCCCATGCGTTGGAACTTCTGATGACCTTCGATCTGACCCTGCACAACGGCCGCATCGTCACGGCCGAGGCCGACTTTGTCGGCGACATCGGTATCGTCGATGGCGCCATTGCCGCCATCGCGGCGACGCTGCCGCCGGGCCGGCGCGCCATCGATGCGACCGGCCGGCTGGTCATGCCGGGCGGCATCGACAGCCATTGCCACGTGGAACAGCTGTCCAGCATGGGCGTGCTGTGCGCCGACGACTGGTACACCGCGTCCGTGTCGGCGGCGCATGGCGGCAACACCACCATCGTGCCGTTCGCCGCGCAGCATCGCGGCCAGTCGCTGCGCCAGGTTGCCGATGCCTATGCCGCGTCGGCCGCCGAGAAGTCGGTGATCGACTACAGCTACCACCTGATCATTTCGGACCCCACGCCCGAGACCCTGAACCGCGACCTGCCCGAGCTGATTCGCGCAGGCATTACGTCGTTCAAGGTCTTCATGACCTACGACAAGCTCAAACTGGACGACCGCCAATTGCTGGACGTGTTCGCCATTGCCGCACGCGAAGGCGCGCTGCCGATGGTGCATGCCGAGAACAACGACGTGATCAGCTGGATCGCGCGCCACTTGCTGGCGGCCGGTCACACCGCGCCCAAGTACCACGCCGTCAGCCATGACCCGATCGCCGAAAGCGAAGCCACGCAGCGCGCCATCAGCCTGGCCGCGGTGCTGGAAGTGCCGGTGCTGATCGTGCACGTGTCGACCCAGGGCGGCGCGCAGGCGATCCATGCCGCGCAGACGCTGGGCGCGCCGGTGTACGGCGAGACCTGCCCGCACTATCTGCTGCTGACCGCCGAGGATATCGACATTCCCGGCGTCGAAGGCGCCAAGTTCTGCTGCAGCCCGCCGCCGCGCGACCCGGTGTCGCAACATGCGCTGTGGCAAAGCCTGGACAGCGGCACGCTGGCCCTGCTGTCGTCCGATCACGCGCCGTACCGCTACGACGAATCGGGCAAGCTGCCGGCCGGCGACGCCACCACGTTCAAGCAGATCGCCAACGGCCTGCCGGGCCTGGAAGTGCGCATGCCGCTGCTGTTTTCCGAAGGGGTGCGCAGCGGCCGCCTGACACTGCAGCAGTTCGTGGCGCTGACCTCGACCAACCATGCCCGCATGTATGGCCTGTACCCCAGGAAGGGCACGCTGGCGGTGGGCGCCGATGCCGACATCGCGATCTGGGACCCGGAAAAGACCGTGACCCTGCGCGCCGACGACCTGCATGACGCCGTGGGCTACACCCCCTACGAAGGCCGCCAGGTCACCGGCTGGCCCACCACCGTCATCAGCCGCGGCGAGGTGATCGTGGACGATGGCGTGCTGCAGGCCGCTCGCGGCCGTGGCAACTTCATTGCCCGCGGCCTGCCCGCGCCGCTGCAGAAAGCGCGCGAGATCAGCCCGCGCGCCGCCCTGCTGCGCAAGATTTTCCCGGCCGAGATCACGTCCTGAAGGACGGCGCACGGCCCTCGAACCCCAGCGATAGCCCCCCGGAGACTGATATCGTGAGCAACACCCAACCCGCGCGAAAAATGGACCTTGCGGTCGCCCAGATGGGCGCCGTCAATCTGGCGGACACCCGTGCGGTCGTCGTGCGCCGCCTGGTCGACATGATGCGCGAGGCCGCCGCCCGCAAGGCCGAGTTCGTGGTCTTTCCCGAACTGGCGCTGACGACCTTCTTTCCGCGCTACTGGATGGAAGACGCCGAGGCGGTCGAGCGCTATTTCGAAAAGACCATGCCCAACGCCGACGTGCAGCCGCTGTTCGACACGGCGCGCGAGCTGGGTATCGGCTTTTACCTGGGCTATGCCGAACTGACGCCGGAAGGCCGCCAGTTCAATACCGCCATCCTGGTGGACCGCCAGGCCAAGATCATCGGCAAGTACCGCAAGATCCACCTGCCGGGCCATTCCGACCACAAGCCGGATGCGCCGTTCCAGCATCTGGAAAAGAAGTTCTTCGAAGTCGGCGACCTGGGCTTTGGCGTGTGGGACACCAACGACGTCAAGATCGGCATGTGCCTGTGCAATGACCGCCGCTGGCCGGAAACGTACCGAGTGATGTCGCTGCAAAGCGCCGAGCTGATCGTGCTGGGCTACAACACGCCGTCGCTGAACATCCACTGGAACGAACCCGCGCACCTGCGCACCACCACGCACGAAATCGTGCTGCAGGCCAGCGCCTACCAGAATGCCGTGTGGGTGGCTGCCGCCGCCAAGTGCGGCTTTGAAGATGGCCACCACATGATCGGCAGCTCGATGATCGTGGCGCCGTCGGGCGAGATCGTGGCGCGTTCCAGCGGCGAGGAAGACGAAGTGATCACCGCGCGCATCGACCTGGCCATGGGCCAGACGTTCCGCGACCACGTCTTCAACTTCGCCAAGCACCGCAGCCCGCAGCACTACAAGCTGATCGTCGAGCGCACGGGCGCCGGCGACCCGCTGCCCGTGGCGGAAATCAGCTAGGCCGGCGCCAGGCTTCGTGCCGTGTCACCCCACGCCCTAGGCCCGCTGAAGAATGGCCTGCGTCATCGCAGGCAGTTCCTTTTTGACGATCTGCGAAAACTGCGTCAGGAAGGCCTTGGCAATCGAGGGCGGCGGTTCGATGCGGGAATGCGACACGTGCACGAACAGCGGTATGGCCGGTTCGATGCGGCGCACCACCAGGCCATGCATCAGGGCGTCCGTCAGGCCGTAGGAATCCACCAGGGCGATGCCCACGCCCTGGCGCACGAACGAGCAGGCCGTCTGCGACGAGCGCACTTCGATCGCCGGGGTCAGGATGTGGCCCAGCGGGTCCAGGTGCTCGAACAGGGTTTCGCCCAGCGGCGTGTCGCGGCTGTAGCCCACCAGCATTTCGCCAGCCAGCATCGCCGGGGCAATCACGCTTTCGCGGGCCAGCCGATGCCCCGCCGGCAGGACGCAGACGATTTCGCCGTGCGCCAGTTCGGTGGTGATCAGGTTGGGGTGTTCGGGCTTGAAGATCGAAATGGCGATGTCGGCATAGCCCAGCAGCAATTGGGGCAGCAGGGCATCCATGCCCAGCGGCCGGTAGCGGATGCGCACGCCGGGATTGCGGGCGCAGAACTTTGCCGTGGCCGCGGGAATCAGCCATTCACCGAAGCTGGGGCTGGACACCACGCTGACCAGGCCGCCTCCGTGGCCGGCCAGGCCGGCCGCCATGTCGTTCAGGCGGTTGACGCCCGCCTGAATGGATTCGACTTCCTGGAACAGCTTGCGCGCTTCCTTGGTGGGGTGCAGGCGGCCCTTGAAGCGCTCGAACAGCGCGTAGCCCAGCCGCAGTTCGATCGAGGCCAGCACGCGGCTGATGGCCGGTTGCGTCACATGCAACAGCCGGCCGGCCGCGCTCAGCGAGCCCGTGATCATGATGGCGTGGAAAACCTCGATCTGGCGCAAATTCAACGGCGCAGACCGGACCTTTCCGGGTAATTGAGACATGCTGCGTGATTTCCTCTTGACCTGGGCGCTACTCGGAATTCATCCGGTTCGCCTCGAATTGCAAGGATTCTACTCAATGGCGACGAATGCTCGCATCACCCTGGTAAACCCGAACTCCCTGGTCAAGGTCACCGAGGCCATCGGCCGCGCCGTCCTGCCATTCGGCCATCTGCCGCTGGATTTCCGCTGCCTGACGTCCACGGATGGCCCGGCCGGCATCCAGACGCAGGCCGAAGCCGACGCCAGCATCGCGCCCATGGCGCGGCTGGTGCGGCAGGAAGCCGCCGCCACCGATGCCTTCATCGTGGCCTGCTTCAGCGACCCGGGCCTGCACGGCTTGCGCGACCTGGTGCCGGTGCCCGTGCTGGGCATCGGTGAGTGCTCGGTGCTGACGGCCATGAGCATCGGCACCCGGGTCGGCGTGATCGCCATCGCCAGCGCCGCGGTGCCGCGCCACCTGCGCTATTTCCGCGCCATGGGCGTGGCCGATCGCATCTGCGGGGAACTGGCGCTGGACATGCAGGTGAGCCAGCTGGCCGACGCCGACCTGGCGTTCCAGCGCATGGCGGCGGTGGGCAAGACGCTGCGCGATGGCCACGGCGCCGACGTGCTGATCATGGGCTGCGCCGGCATGGCGGACCTGCGCGCCCGGCTGGAAGACGCTTGCGGCCTGCCGGTGGTGGAGCCGACCCAGGCGGCGGTGGCGATGGCGGTCGGGCGGGTGGCCGGCCGCGCCTGATCCGACGGCCCGCCGCGACGGGCCTTGATGACCGCCATGGCGGGCCAGCCCCTATGCTGGCAGCCCCTATGCCGCCTGCTGCACGTAGTGGCCCGCGGCCACCTGCACCAACTGCGTCACGACCGGGTTGTCGCCCACCTTGCGGATCGGGCTGGGAATGTCGCGCGCCGCGCGCACGCTGCGCTGGTGGCGCCGTGTCGGATCGGGCACCGGCACTGCCGACAGCAGGCGCTGGGTATACGGATGGCGCGGCCGGTGCAGCACTTCCTGGGTGGGGCCGATCTCGACGATCTGGCCCATGTACATGACGGCCACGCGGTGGCTGACCTTTTCCACCACCGCGATGTCGTGCGAGATGAACAGGTACGACAGGCCCATTTCGGCCTGCAGTTCCTTCATCAGCTCGATGACGCGCGCCTGCACCGACACGTCCAGCGCCGACACCGGTTCGTCGGCCACGATGATCTTGGGGTTCACGCTCAGCGCGCGGGCGATGCATAGCCGCTGGCGCTGGCCGCCCGAGAACTGATGCGCATAGCGGTCCAGGAACTCGCGCGGCAGACTCACGCGTTCCAGCAATTGAGCGGCGCGTTCGCGGCGCTGTTCGCGGGTATGGCCGCCATGCACCTTGAGCGGCTCGCTGACCAGGTCCCAGGCATGCAGGCGCGGGTTCAGTGACGCGTACGGGTCCTGGAAGATCATCTGGATGTGGCGCCGCATCGCTCGCATCTGGTCAGGCGACATATGCGTGACGTCCTGGCCGTCCAGGCGGATCGAGCCTTCGGTGGGCTGCACCAGCTTCATCAACAGGCGCCCGGTGGTGGACTTGCCCGAGCCGGACTCGCCCACCAGCGCCAGGGTCTCCCCGGCGCGCAGGTCGAACGACACGCCTTCGACCGCATGCACATTGGCCACCACCTTGCCGAACGCGCCGGCCTTGACCGGAAAGCGCTTGGCCAGGCCGGCCACTTGCAGCACCGGCGGGCGCTCGCGCACCGCGGCCTCGTCGGGGGACCCGTCGCCCAGCCGCGGCACGGCGGCCAGCAGGTCGCGCGTGTAGGGCTGGGTGGGCGCATCGAACAGCGTCGCGGTGGCGCTTTCCTCGACCTTGTCGCCATGGCGCATGACTACCACGCGGTCCGCGATTTCGGCCACCACGCCCATGTCGTGGGTGATGAACAGCACGGCCATGCCGACCTCGCGCTGCAATTCGCGGATCAGGTCGATGATCTCGGCCTGCACCGTGACGTCCAGCGCGGTGGTGGGTTCGTCGGCAATCAAGAGCTGCGGCCGGCAGGCCAGCGCCATGGCGATCATCACGCGCTGGCGCATGCCGCCGGACAGGTCGCCCGGGTACTGCGTCATGCGGCGTTCGGGCTCCGACATCTTCACGGCGGTCAGCATGGCCTGGGCGCGCTGCCAGGCCTCGGCCCGCGAGATGTCCTGATGCAGCAGATAGACTTCCGCCAATTGATCGCCCACCGTCATGACCGGGTTGAGCGAAGTCATGGGCTCCTGGAAGATCATGGAGATCTCGTTGCCGCGGATGCGGCGTAGCGCCGCTTCTTCCAGGGCGAACAGGTCCACCTCGCGGCCGTCGCGCGGCACGAAGCGGGCGCTGCCGCGGGCGATGCGGCCGCCGGCGCGCTCGATCAGGCGCAGGATGGACAGGGCCGTCACCGACTTGCCCGAGCCGGACTCGCCCACCAGGGCCACCGTTTCACCGCGGCCGATGGTGAAGTCCAGCGACTTCACCGCCCGGTACGGCTGGGCGCGCGCGCCAAATTCCACGCACAGGTCCTGCACCGCCAGCAAGGTCTCGGTCTTGGGGCTCTCCGTCATGGGGCTCTCCGTCATGCTCGGCTGGGAAACACGCGCGGCGACATGGCGTCGATGTCGCGGCCGGCATAGTCGCGCTGCGCGACGGTGGCAATCGTCTGCGCCTGGGCGCGTTCGACTTCCTGCATGGCGCGTTCGATGTCGATGGTCAGCAGCTGGCCGTTCTTGACCACCTGGGCGCCGTCCACGTAGACGTCGCGGATGGCCCGGTCGCCCGCCGAATAGATCAGGCTGCGCAGCGGCTCGCGGCCGGGGCGCATGTAGGGGTGCGACAGGTCGATCAGCGAGAAGTCGGCCTTGCCGCCCACGGCGATGCGGCCGATGTCGTCGCGGCCCAGCATGCGCGCGCCGTTGACCGTGGCGGCGTTGAAGACTTCTTCGGTGGACGCCGCGCGGAAGTGGCCCGCCTGCAAACGGGCCACATAGCAGGCCAGCCGCATTTCATCCAGCATGTTGTGCGGGAAGGTGTCGGTGCCGATGCCGACGTTGATGCCGGCGCGCAGGTAGCGGCCCAGGTAGCTGAGCGCAATGCCGCGCCGCACGAACACGGTGGGGCAGTGCGCCACGTGCGCGCCCGAGCGTTGCAGCAGGCCGAAATCGTCCGCGTGCGGCCAGTACAGCGCACGATGGTCGTTCAGGAAAATGCCGTGGCCGATGATCAGGTCGTCATCGAGCAGGCCCTGGTCGTCGAGCCATTCGATGGGCGTGCGGCCGTGGCGGCGCGTCATTTCGCCGAACTCGACCACGCTTTGCGCGGCGTGGATCTGCATCGGAATGTCCAGGCGGCGCGCCGCCGCCTGCGCTTCCTTCAGCAGTTCGGGCGAGCAGGTATCGACCTGCGAGGGGCACAGCATGGCGCCCAGGCGGCCGCTGGGATGGTTGATGGCGCTGTCGGCCACCGCCAGCGCCGCTTCGAAGGACTTGAGCGCGGCGGCTTCGTCCCAGGTGTATTCCACCGAATGGCCGTCGGTGGTGCGCCAGGCGGCCGAACGGAACATGGGTCCCAGCACGCCGCGGATGCCGGCGGCTGCCACCACGTCGGCCCAGCCGGGGCGCGGCAACGACATGTCCACGAACGTGGTGACGCCGCTGAGCAGCATTTCGGCCATGGCCACCTGGTTGGCGTACTGCGCAGTTTCGATGCCCATGCGGAACACCGGCATGTATTCGTACAGCGAGCTCTGGCCCAGCTTGTCGCTGCCCAGCTCTTCGAGCAGGCCGCGGTTACCCGGTTCGGACGAGGGGTGGCTGTGCACGTTCACCAGGCCCGGCATTGCCATCAGGCCGGCGCCCGGCACGACGCGATCGGCCGGGCCGGCGTAGCCGGTGCCGGCGTGGATGACGGTGTTGCCGCGCATCACCAGGTCGGCGTTTTCGATGTAGACGTGCGAACCCAGCGCCTCGTCCCAGGCCACCAGGGTGGAAAGCTGCTTGAAATGGGTGATGCTGGCTTGATTGGTGTCGCTCACGACTGGCTCTCTGTGCTGCGGATTCATGAAAAAGCGGCGGCGCGGCTCGTGCCGCGCCGCCGGATGCGGCTTACTTGAACTCGATGTCCAGGCCCTTGTAGGCGGCGGCGCCGAAGATGCCGTGCGCGCGCATGGGCTTGAGGCGCGGCCCGCCCACCAGGTACAGCGAGTCGTGGTACAGCGGAATCCACGCCACGCCGTCGGAGATCTTGGTCAGCGCCTTGGACAGGATGGCGTCGCCCGTCTTGGCGTCCAGCGCCTCGCTGCCTTCGGCCAGCCAGCGGTCGGTGTCGGCATCCTTCCAGTTCATGCGGTTGGGGGTGGGGATGCTGTTGGACAGGAAGTAGCTGTTCAGCGCTTCGCCGGTGCTCATGTAGCCAAAGCTCATGCTGAATTCATCGAATTCCTGCGTGGCCAGCTTGCCCCAGGCCGAGGTCGAATCGAACAGCTGCACGCGCAGGTCGGCGCCCACTTTCTTCATGTCGCCTTGCACGGCTTCCATGATGTCTTTCCAGTAGCCGGTGATGCCGTAGTGCAGGATCGACAGCTTCTGGCCGTCTTTGTAGCGGTAGCCGTCGGACTGCATCTTCCAGCCGGCCTCGTCCAGCAGCTTGTTGGCGGCAGCCGGGTCGTAGCGGTAGGCGTCGTTCGAGCCGGCGGGCGTGGCGGTGGCCAGCATGCTGGTGGCCGGCACGGCTTCGCCGAAGGTGATGGCCTCGGTCAGCGCGCGGCGGTTGATGGCCAGGTTCAGGGCGCGGCGCACGTTCACGTCGGCCAGCACCGGCTTGTCGATCTTGAAGCCCAGGAAGAACGTCCAGTAGAACGGGTCGGCCTTGCTGACGAACAGGCGCTTGTCGGCCTTCAGGTCCTTGATAGCCCATTGCGGCAGGTAGCGCGACAGGTCGGCCTGGCCACTTTGCAGGGCGGTCAGGCGCGTGCTTTCTTCGGGCACGATCTTCCAGATGATCTTGTCGACCTTGGGCGTCGGGTCCTTGTAGATGGACGGGCCCCACTTGTAGCCGGCGTGGCGGGTCAGCACCACTTCGTTGCGCGGCGACCAGCTCTGGAAGCAGTACGGGCCGGTGCCGTCGAAGGCCTTCACGCCGTAATCCTGCCCCAACGCCTTGACCTGGTCGATGTTGATGACCGAGTGCATGTAGTGCGCCATCTGCTGCAAGAGCTCGTTGTAGGGCTTTTTCAGCTTGTAGACCACGGTGACGTCGTCGGGTGCGGTGATGCTGTCGACCGGGCCGGCGCGCCAGCGTTCCAGGCCCTTCGTTTCGGGGTTCAGCCAGCGCTCGTAGCTGGCCACCACGTCCTTGGCGGTCATCTTGCGGCCGCTGCAGAACGTCACGTCGTCGCGCAGGCTGAAGGTATAGGTCAGGCCGTCGGGCGAAATGGTCCAGCTCTTGGCCAGCGCCGGCACCGGCGTCTTCATGTCGTAGTCCAGCCCGACCATGGTGTCGGCCGCCATGAACAGCACCTCGGCCGCGCCGCGCGCGGTGGTGCGGTGCGGGTCGTACTTGTCGGTGTCCAGCTCGCGCAGGATCAGCACGGTCTTGTCGGCCTGCGCCAGCGCGGCGGCGGGCGTGGACAGAAGGCAGGCCAGTGCCAGCGGCGCGAGGGCCAGTCCCTGAGTGATCTTCATGTTGCGGTTTCCCCTGTGTGTTGGTGTGTGGTGTGGTCGGTCTTGCCGCGGTTCAGAACCGCAGCTTGGGATCGAGCGCGTCGCGCAGGCTGTCGCCCAGCAGGTTGAAGGCGAGCACGATGAAGAAAATGGTCATCGTGGGAATGGTCGAGATGTGCGGGAAGATCTGCAGGAACTTGCGGCCGTCGGCGGCCATGCTGCCCAGTTCGGCGAAGGGCGGCTGCGGACCCAGCCCCAGGAACGACAGCACCGAGCCCAGCAGGATGGTGTGGCCCAGTTGCAGCGTGGCGTAGATCATCAGCATCGACGAGCAATTGGGCAGCAGGTAGCGCGTGATCAGGTAGAAGTTGCCAAAGCCCATGGCGTGGCCGGCTTCCATGTATTCCTGCTTCATCACCACCATGGCCGAACCGCGGGCGATGCGGGCCATGCCGGGAATGGCCGAGATGCCCAGCGCCAGCACCATGCTGGTGGTGCCCGGGCCCATCAGCGCCGACAGGCTCAGGCCGAACAGGATCGCCGGGAACGACAGCAGCACGTCCACGACGCGCATGATCACGCCTTCCAGCGGCCGGTAGTAGGCGGCCAGGATGCCCAGCAGGGCGCCCAGGCCCGACCCGCCGATCACCGCCAGCACGCTCAGGCTCAGCGTGGCGCGGATGCCGTAGATGATGCGCGACAGGATGTCGCGGCCCTGCACGTCGGTGCCCAGCAGGTAGCGGATGCCGTCGGCCGAGATCCAGCCCGGCGCCTTGCGGGCGATGGCCATGTTGGTGGAATAGGGGTCGTGCGGCGCCAGCCAGGGCGCCAGCAGCGCCACCAGCACGATGGCTATCACCGCCAGCAGCGACAGCAGCAGGATGGGATCGCGGCGCAGGCGCGACGCAATGCGCGCCAGCGGCGTGGCCATGGCCTGGGGCGGCAGCCCGCTCAATGAAGAAGTGGTGCCTGCGCTCATGATTTGTTGCCTCGGGGATCCAGGTAGCCGTAGAGCAGATCCACGATCAGGTTGATGAGGATGAAACCCAGCGCCGTCACCAGGATGGCGCCTTGGGCCAGCGGGAAATCGCCGGCGAAGATGGCGCCCACGGCCATGCGGCCCACGCCGGGCCAGGAATAGATCTGTTCGGTGACCACCGCGCCGCCCAGCAGGTTGCCCACTTGCAGGCCCACCAGCGTGACGATAGGCAGCAACGCATTGCGCAAGGCGTGGCGCAGCAGCACACGGCCTTCGCCCGCGCCCTTGGCGCGCGCCGTGCGCACGTAATCGCCGCTGAGCGTTTCGATGACGGCGGTGCGGGTGATGCGTGCGACCGGTCCGATCAGCACCGAGCCCAGCGTCAGCGCGGGCAGCGCCAGCGATTGCAGCCCGGCCAGCGTCCAGATCGGGCCGTTGCGGCCGATGTACGGCAACAGGCCCGCGCCGCCCACGTGCTGCACCAGCAGCAGGCCGACCCAGAAGACCGGCAGCGACACGCCCACCACCGACAGCGTCATGACGAAGCGGTCGGTCAGCTTGCCGCGGCGGTAGGCGGCCAGCGTGCCCAGCAGGATCGCCAGCGGAATCGACCAGATCACGCTGGCCAGCATCAGCTCGGCCGTGGCGCCGATGGTGCTGCCGATTTCATCGATGACCGGCACGTTCGAGATCATCGAGCGGCCCAGGTCCAGGTGCAGCAGGCGCCAGACATACAGCGACAGCTGCTGGACGATGGACTTGTCCAGGCCCAGTTCCTGGCGAACCTGCGCCAGTTCGTCCGCCGTGGCGGTGGGGCCGGCGATCACCGCGGCGGGGTCGGCCGGCGCCACTTGCAGCAGCACGAAGCACACCACCACCACGCCCAGCAGGACGGGCAGCGAGATCGTGAAACGGTTGAGAATCTGCCGGATCATGCGTGGCCCGCGCCGGTGATGCGTAGGGTGGCGGCCGGCCCGAAGGGGGCGCGCCGTGCGGGGCAGGGGGGAACTGGTCTGGGCATGACTCAACCTCGTCTCTGTGGCGTCCAGGTGCTGGGGTGGGGCAAGAATGCCAGCGCGGTCCGGCGCCGGGGACCCAGGGAAATCCACTATGGGACGGGGTGCGCGGATAGGCCGCTGAGGTTTTCAAGTCATTGAATTGAAAAGAGTATTTCTGCCTTTTTGCGCGCCGGGGCCGAGGCTGCAATAACGGGGTGTTATGACGCCTGCCTAAAGATTGATAGCCGGCGGAAGGCCCGGCGGCGGCCCGGCCGACAGCGGATCGACAGGCGCGGCGGTCTGCGGCGGCGCATATCCATAGTTGGAAACCTTCGTTGGCCTGCGCGGGGGGGCGCCGTAGCCTGTCTGCTGTGTCATGCGGGGCGTCGCGACACCGCGATGGATGATCGAGGCCGGCGCCCCGCGGTTCTGTGGAGCGTGTGGGGTGAAGTTCTCTCGATTCTGGACCCGGGTGCAACGCCTGGTGGTGGTTCTGATGCTGGGCATGGCCGGGTCCGCCCAGGCGGCCTATCCCGATAAACCGGTGCGGCTGGTGCTGCCGCTGGCGCCGGGCGGGGCGATGGACGTGTTGGGGCGAGGCCTGGCCGAACGCCTGGGGGCGCTGTGGAAAGTGCCGGTCATCGTCGAGAACCGGGCTGGGGCCGGCGGCAATATCGCTGCCGACCAGGTGGCGCGGGCCACGCCCGACGGCTACACCCTGCTGCTGACCGGCGACATGCTGGTGGCCAACCAGACCCTGTTCCAGGGCACCATCAATTACGACCCGATCAAGAGCTTTGCCCCCATCAGCATCGTGGCGGCGACGCCGCCGGTGATCGTGGTGCGGGCGGACTCGCCCATCCACGACATTGCCGGCCTGCGCCAGGCGGCCAGCCAGCAGGTCGTCAATATCGGCACCCCGGGCTACGGCAACAGCAACCACCGCGCGCTGACCCGCCTGCAGCAGCAGGTGCCGGGAACGGTGCAGCACGTGCCCTACAAAGGGGCGGGGCCGGCGGTCGTGGCGCTGCTGGGCGGCGAGATCGATGCGGCCATCGTGGCGCTGCCGGCGGTGTCCAGCCTGATCGCCAACGGCCAGGTCCGCGCGCTGGCGGTGTTGCAGGACAACCGCAGCGACACGGTGCCGCAGGTGCCGACTGCGGCGCAGGTCGGCCTGCGGATGGACGGCGATACCGGCTGGTTCGGCCTGCTGGCGCCGGCCGGCACATCGCCCGACGTGGTCAACGACGTCTGGCGCGCCGTGCGCGAGGCGGTCACCGAACCTGATTTCCGGGCCCGCCTGCTGGCCATCGGCTTTGATCCGATCGCCGACCAGCCCCGGGCCTTCGCCGACCGCATCGCCAGCGACGCCGACAAATTCCCGACGCTGCTGCGCGAAAGCGGCGTGGCGCTGCAATGACACGAACGAGACCGACATGCCCATTTTGAACATCGGCGATGCCGAACTCCACGTCGACATCCAGGGCCAGGGCGACGCCGTGCTGGCCCTGGCCCCGGGCGGCATGCTGTCGCATCGTGAACTGTGGCGCGTAACGCGTGACGGCCGGCCGCGCGAGTATCCGGACCCCGTGGCGGCGCTGGCCAGCCAGTACCGCGTCATCGCCCCGGACCAGCGCAACGCCGGCCGCTCGCGGGCGCCGGTGCGGGCCAGCGACGGCTGGACGACCTACGCGCTCGATCACCTGGGCCTGCTGGATGCGCTGGGCGTGCAGCGGTTTCATGTGATCGGCTCGTGCATCGGCTCGTCGTTCGCGCTCAAACTGTGCGAACTGGCGCCGCAGCGGGTCGTGTCGGCCATCTTGCAGCAGCCCATCGGCATCGCCGGGCAGGACGGCAAGCGCGGCGAATCGTTCGACCAATGGGCCGACACCGTCCGGGCGCGCGACCCTGGCGTGAACGACAGGGCGCTGGACGGCCTGCGGCACAACCTGTTCGGCGGCGATTTCGTCTTCAGCGTCAGCCGCGACTTCGTGCAGCGCAATCCGATTCCGCTGCTCATCCTGGGCGGCAACGACGCGCTGCACCCGCGCGCCGTCTCGCTGGAACTGGCGCAGTTGGCGCCGTCCGCCACGCTGGTCGAAGACTGGAAGGGCCAGCCGCAGCGCTATCTGGATGCGATCCAGGGGTTCCTGGCCGCTACAAGGCCGCCACGGCCTGCCTGGCCTGCCGCGTGACGCGTTCCAGCAGGCCGCTGGCCGCGCTGCCGGCCAGCGCAAACCCCACCGCCGCCCACAGCGCCCAGGTGGCCCCCAGCCGGGCATTCACGGCAAAGCATGCCGCCACGAAGGCCGCGCCCATCGTCTGCCCCAGCAGTCGGGCCAGGCCCGACAGGCCGCTGGCCACGCTGGCGCGATGCGCAGGCACGCTGAACATGATGAACCGCTGATTGGGCGACAGGAACAGGCCAAAGCCGGTGCCACATAGCGCCATGGGCAGCATCACCGCCCACATCGGCGCGCCGGCCGGCAGCGCGCTCACGCACCCCAGGCCGGCGGCCAGCAAGGCCAGGCCGACCAGGCCGAGCACGCCGGCGGAAATCCGGTCCGACCACTTGCCCGAGAACGGCGCCAGGCAGGCGCCCATCACGGGCCACGGCGCGATCAGCAGGCCGACTTCGGCAATGTCGCGGCCCAGCGTCTGGTTCAAGAGAAAGGGCAGCGCCACCATGGCCGCGCCTTGGGCAGCGAACGCCAGCACGCAGATCAGCACCGACGTCGAGAACGGCGGCAGGCGCAGCAGGTCCAGCGGCACGATGGCGTGCGCATTGGCGCGTTCACGCCGCAGCAGCAGCGCCCAGCACGCCAGGCCCAGGCCCCAGACCAGCGCGGCGCTCCAGTCCGGTGTTGCCACGCGTTCCAGGCCCAGCACCGCCAGGCCAAAGGCCAGTGCGCAAAGCACGGCCGCGCCCGCGTCCAGCGCCTTGCCGTCGCCGGGCCTGCGGGGCAGGTGGCCGCCGGCCAGGGCCAGCGCCACCAGGCAGAACGGCACGTTGACGTAGAACAGCCAGTGCCAGCTCAGCACCGTCAGCATGGCCGAGGCCAGCACCGGCCCGCCGGCCAGCGAGGCCGCCGCGATCATGGCGTTCAGGCCCATGCCCCGGCCCAGCTGTTCTTTCGGATAGATGGCGGTGACCAGCGCCATGTTGCAACCCATCAGCGCGGCAGCGGCCAGGCCCTGCACCGCGCGCGCGGCTTGCAGCGACCACAGCGACGGCGCCGCGCCGCACCACACCGAGGCCACCAGGAACAGCCACAGCGCCGGCATGAACACCCGCCGGTGGCCGATCTTGCCGGCCAGCGCCGCCAGCGGCAGCATCGTCGCCACCATGACCAACTGATAGATCGTGACCACGCCGATCACGTCCGCCGCGCTGACGCCCAGTTGCGTGGCAATCGACGGCAGCGCCGTGTTGGTCATGGACGTGTCCAGCGTCGCCATCGAGATGGACAGGGAGACGGCCAGCATCGCATAGCGGCGGGCGGCAGGCGTCAGGGGGGCGGGGGGAAGGGGAGAGGCAGACATGGGGAGAACTGGAAAACGGGGCTGTAGATCGGACTGAAAAGCGGGCAGCAGAAAGCAGCGAAAAACGCAGCCGGCAAGCACTGCACAGGAAAGTTCGGGCCTCAGTATGGAAGTCCCCAGCCTTGCAGGGAATAGCAAAATCTGTAAAGCAGCCTTGCAGATATGAAATACTGAAGGCGCATGAAACCGCGACGGAAAGACGTGAAAGGCAGGCATATGGTGAACAGATCGGAAGGCATGGCGCTGCTGGTGGCAGCGGTGGACCAGGGCAGTCTCAGCGGCGCGTCGCGCGTCAGCGGGATTTCACTGGCGTCGGTCAGCCGCCACTTGAGCGCGCTGGAAGAACGCCTGGGCACGCGGCTGCTGGTGCGTTCCACCCGAGCCTTGCGCCTGACCGAGGCCGGCCAACGCTATTACGCCGAGGCCAAGCGCCTGTTGGCCGACATCGACGAACTGGAAAGCAGCATGCAGACCGACGCCGCCGAACCCTCGGGCCGGCTGCGCGTCACCGCGCCGACGCTGTACGGCCGGGTGCATTTACAGCCTTTGCTGGCCAAGTTCCTGATGCGCCATCCCAACGTGACGCTGGACCTGCACCTGCTCGACCGACCGGTCAATCTGCTGGAAGAAGGCATCGACCTGGCCGTGCTGGTGGGCGAGCAGCCCAGTTCCAGCCTGGTCGCGCGGCGGTTGGGGTCGATCCGCTGGGTCCTGAGCGCCTCACCCGACTACCTGGCGCGGCGTGGCACGCCCGCCAGCCTGCACGACCTGGCGCAGCACGACGGCCTGGTCTACAGCCACCAGGCGAACGAAGAGATGTGGACCCTGATGCAAGGCGGCCAGCCCGTCATAGTGCGGGTGCCCACGCGGATGCGCTCGAACACGGTGGACGGCGTGGTGACCGCGGCAGCGGCGGGCGCCGGCATTGTCTTTGCCCCGGCCTGGGCCATCGCCGACCACGTCGCGGCGGGCCGGCTGGTGCCCTTGCTGCCGCAAGCGGAACCGCCGCCGCGGCCCGTGTTCGCGCTGATGACCCATCAGCGCCTGATGGCCAGCAAGGTGCGGTCGCTGGTGGAATACCTGGTCGGGCACCTGCGGGAAAAGGCGCTGAACGATCTGTAAGGCAGGCGTCGATCAGGCAACCCGCGACGGCAGTCGCACAGGCCAGCAGCAGGAATTTTTACGACCGCAGTGTCGACTCCATCGGCAAGCGGGTGGCTCGCAATAGCGTGAGCGCAGCTTGGGCACGCGACTTGCTACGGTGGGTCGGCCATATCCGATGGCTCTCCAGGAGTGCATGCCATGCCTACCCCCTTGCTTGGAACCTATGCTGCCCCGCAGCAACCCGTGGTCACCGAAGCCGAACGATGCGCCCGCCGCACCCTGGAAGCCGCCCAACGGCTTCTGCATCCCGACCAGCCGCCCCTCAGCACGACCTCGACGATCGAGCTTGAGCTGGCGCGGTACGTCAAGGCGGCCTATGTGCCGCGCAAATCCGTCTGGGCGGACGGCTGAGCGGGGGCGTCACGACGGCGCCAGAAAGCGGGACGCCAGGTTGAGCAGCGTCAGCAGACCCGTCCCGATCAGCCACAGCATCACGGCAGGCCACAAGCGCATGAGTTGTGCGCGACGGGCCGCCCGTGGCGTGTCCGTCGGCCGCGCTGCCGCCTGAAGACAGTCGGCGTTGGCGGCGGCAAGCGGACGCAGCGGCGCCCCTGGCTGGGGCGACACCAGCGTATTGCCGATCAAGGTAGAGGACGAAGCAATTTCCGGGGAGATCACGGTAAATCCTGCCTTCGGCGTCGGTGCTGGCCCGCTGAGATGGGTGAAGGGGGATTGCCGGGGAGCAAGCACCGTGCCGGGATCGGTGGGGCGTTGCGGATTGTCACCAAGTTGAAAAAGGCCGGGCGGCATTGCGCCGCCGCGGCCTGGCGCATGATGCCGCTATGGCTTGGCCAGGAATGCCGCCACCAGGGCGTTGGCATGCCCGTGCCCCATCTGGTGCTGGGTCTTCAGGCAATTGACCAGTTCCATGTGCTTGAGCGGGCCTGCTTTTTTCAGCACCTCCATCCAATGCGAGATGGGCTTGCCGTAGTTCTTTTCAATGGACGGAAAGTAGGACGCGGGTCCTTTTACCTGGGCTGTCTCGGCCATGGGGGCTCCTTTGATGGGGCTTGTCTTGGCCCGCAGGCCATTGTTCTGGTTCGGCATTCTGACGCAGTTGCCTGGCGCTGGCTAGGGATCACTGTCATTCGCGCCAATGCCGACGCCGCTGTCTGGCAGCGCAAACCCCACCGCAATTATCGGAGTGCCCAGGCGGATTGCGGCCCATACACTGACGACGCTTTTCGAAGCTTTCAATGGGCGAAATTGTCGCCGACGCATCCGTTGACGTGCCATTCGAATCCACGATCGGTGGCAGGGTTCAAGGTCGGTGGCCGGGAGGAGATCGATGCCAGACGCAAGACAACCGCCGCCACCGGGCGACCCGGATCGCCCGTTCAGGCTGCTGGGGCCGGACGGCAAGCCCTACGAGAGCGCCGTACCCGGCAATCTTGGCGGTCATCGCGGGGGAAAGCGCTATGGCCGTCTGGATTGCCGCGCGGCCCGGCAAGCGATTGCCCGGGGCGGCTACGTCAAATATCGCGTCTTCTTCGCGGACGAGGCCACGGCGATTGCCGCGGGCTATCGGCCCTGCGCGGTGTGCTTGCCGCAGGCGTATGCGGCGTGGGTGCGGGCACAGTCTGCGACGCGTCACGCATGCGCTGCATCGTCTGGACAGTCTGAAGAACACGCTTGACTCGCCGCGGCAGCGCAAACCCGACGCGCCGCCCCTTTCGCCGCCCCGAGGATCACAGCAAGCTGCCCCGGTGCTGCTTGAGCCAGCCTTGCGCGGCATTCAGCGCCGCCGCGACGTCGTCGTCGTTGTTATACAGATGGAACGAGAAGCGAACGAAGTTTCGCCTGAGGGCGACTCGCACCTTTCTCGCTTCCAGATGGCTCTGCAAGGCGGCTGCGGCGGCCGGGCCGTTGTTCGAGGGGACGCAGACGATGTTGGCACGGCGCCCGCAGGCCGGTCGATGCACGGGTGCGCCCAGCGCCTCGAGGCCATCGGCCAGCGCCTGCGCCAGCCGCGTGACATGGCGGTCAATCGCTGCGGTGCCGATATCGTTCAGCACGTCCAGGCTGTTCTTGACCAGCAGGGCCGCCAGAAAGTTGTAATTGCCCAGGTCAAAGCGCCGCGCGCCCGGTTGCAGCACGATCGGGCCGGCATCGTAGTCGGCTTCGTGCGACGCCGAGACGTGCACGCCGAATCTCGCCAGGCTTTGCGGCCGCAGTGTTCGCGCCAGCGATTGCCTGACATACAGAAAGCCCATGCCATAGGCTGCGCACAGCCCTTTCTGCGTGCTCATCGCCATCGCATCAATCGAGGTCTTGCCCAAGTCGATGTGGCTGACGCCGACGCTCTGCGCGCCGTCGACCACCAGAAGCACGCCGTGGGCGCGGCAGACCTCGCCAAGCGTGTCCAGGTCGATTCGGGAGCCTGGAATGAAGGACGTGGCGGAGACGGCCAGCACCCGAGCACAGTGTTTTCCCGCCAGTACTTGCCGGACGGCATCGATGGACAATTCGCCATTTGGCGAGGGCAGGTAGCGAACGATCACGCCGCGTGGTTCAAGATTGCGCCAGGTGTACAGATTGTTGGGGTGTTCGATGCCCGGGCAAACCAGGACTTCATCGCCGTCTTGCCAGTCGATGGCATTGGCAACGAAATTCAAGCCTTCCGAGACGTTCTTGGTGATGGCAATCTCATCGGGGTGACAGTTCAGCAGGTGAGCAATGCCGGTTCGTGCGGCTTCGGCCATCGTGAAGTAGGCGGTCTTGTCGGCACGACCCGACACGCGAAGCTGGAGATGATCGTAGGCCTGCTGGGGCGCGTTGGCCAGCATCAGGCCTCGGCTGGCGACGTCGATGTAGGTCTGGCCGCTGGCGCCGGGGAAAAGGTCGCGCGCGTCACGCAACAGGGTGTCGGTAGTGGGGAGGTTCTTGGCGGGATGAGTCATTGCAGTTGCATTCCGTTGTTCTTGACCAGAGTGGCCCAGGTTTCTCGATCTTGTGCGATGAAAAGTTGCAATTCGGCGGGCGTCATCGGCACTTGCGTGATACCAAGCTCCTGCAGGCGGCGCATGACGGCGGCGTTGGCAAAGGTCGCGGCGATGGCTTTCTCCCAGACCTGGCTTACCTCGCCGGGAAGGCCGGCGGGCGCCAGCAAGGCGAACCAGTAGTTGACGTTCTCAAGGCCCATGACGCCCTGCTCCTGGAACGTGGTCACTTGGGCGAGCGTGGGCAAGCGCTGGGTGCCTGTCATGCCAATGGCGTTCATGCGGCCAGCGTGCAAATACTGTTCCGCCGAGGCGGGATTGGTGAAGATCAGGTCGATCTGTCCGCCCACGACATCGGTTGCCGCCTGGGAGGCCCCCTTGTAGGGCACCATCATCAGGTTGAGTTCGGATCGTTGCTGGAATAGCGCCGAGATCAGGTGGCTGGGGCTGCCGGCGCCCACGCCGATGGTGTAGCCCTTGCGATTGCGTTCGGTGTTCTCACGCATGTCCTTGACGCTGCGCAGGCCCGATTGCTGGTTGGACAACAGCATGGCCGGTGCGATGCCTACCATGCCCAGGGCCTGGAAACTCTGCACTGCGTCATACGGGAGCCGGGGGTAAAGCGACGGCGCCGTCGTCTGGGCATTGTCGGCCAGCAGGACCGTGTAGCCGTCGGCCGGGGCCTTCGCGACCACCGCGGTGCCCAGGGTAGCGCCCGCGCCAGGCCTGTTTTCGACCAGGACAGATTGCTTGAGTTCGATCGCCAACTGCTGGCCCAGCAGTCGCGCCACTACGTCCGAGCTGCCGCCCGGCGTGTAGGGAACCACGATGGTGATGGGACGCTCGGGAAAGCCAGCGGCCTGTGCCGATACCCCAAGGCTGGCGAGCAGGCCGGCGGCGGCCACGGCGCGGGCCACAATACTGTGCAACATGGACATGATTGCTCCGGAAAGGGAAAGGAGGCGTTCAATATGCCGCTGCGGCTGCTGACGGACAATGCACGGTCTTTGTCATCCGGTATTCGATTTCCTCATAGCGGATGCGTACAATCCATGCAGCAATACGCCTTTGCGGGCTAACCATCACGTCGCCCCAGCTATGACAAACCTGGATACCGTGGCGCAAGCCAATCTAATACGCCGTCTGCCTTCGATGAAGGCGCTGCTTTTTTTCAATGTCGTGGGCAGGCACCTGAACCTGGTGCGCGCAGGGCAGGAGCTGCATCTGACGCAAGGCGCGCTCAGCCGGCAGGTCAAGATGCTGGAACAGCACCTGGGCGTGGAACTGTTTCGCCGTTTGCCCCGGGGCCTGGCGTTCACGCAGGAAGGTGAAACCCTGTACGCCTATTCGCAGCAGGCCTTCGATACGCTCAATGCCGGCCTGCGCCGGCTGTCGCTGGTGGCCGGGCGACAGACGCTGGTCGTGTCGGTGGCGCGCAGCTTCGCCCTACGCGTGCTGGCGAGCCGCCTGCCGCGTTTTTTGCAAGCGTATCCCTGGGTTGACGTGCAGATCGATACGCATCGCTATTTCGCCGACCTGGAGACGTCGGGGGCAGATGTCTCCATCCGCCTCACCGACGGCCACTTCGATAGCGGTTATCGCCAGCAGCGGCTGACCGACGATGCCAGTTGGGCGGTCGCCAGCCCGGCCGTGGCGCGACGCATGAAGGCCCGCCAATCGCAAGGCGCGCGATTCAAGCCGGTATTGTTGAGCAACTCTGAACGGGATGACTGGAATCGTTGGCTGGACGCGGGAAACCCGTCGATTCCGCTGGACGAGGCGACCCTGAAATTCAACGACTCAGCCCCCATGCTGCAGGCGGTCGAGACCGGCTTGGGATTCTGCGTGGCGCGGGCAGCGCTGGTCCGAGATGCGATCGAGGCGGGTACGTTGATCCGAGTCTGGAAACAGGACATCCACGACGGACTGTGCTATCGCGCCATCAGCGCGCCGCGCGACAAGCCGGCACTGGAGCCCTTTCTGCAGTGGCTGGACGAGGAATTCGTTGCCGCAAGACCCTGATCGTCCCGCCTGCCTGCGCGTGGCCCGTTGCCGGTCGGCGCCCTTCAGGATCAGGGAGCGGATGGGCGCGCCTGGTATATCTCGAAGTCATAGGGTGCGCGGTCGAAGCGTCCCTGCAACGCCCGGTCATGGCGGACCGCCACCCAGGCGTCGTCCATGCCCCATTTTCGGGCTTGCTCGAGCACGAAGCCTGATCGGTGCCAATCCTGCACGACCTGGTCTACGAAGGCCTGGGTATCGGCCTCTCCCTTGCGCATCCAGACCACGATGGGCGTCGGATTGAGCTGGTCTCGGGTGGCCAGCCTGTAGCCTGACCACTCACTCATCGTGTCGTTGTGCAGCTTCGCATACAGCTCTGGATAGTCATGTATGGCCGCATCGCAGACGCCACCTTTCAGGGCCAGCACGGATTCGGCCCTGCTGCGAAAGCCCTTGACCACTGCGCCGTAGTTCTCCGACAGCAGCTTGCCGTAGCTGCTTCCTTGCGACATGCACACGGCCTTGCCCTTCAAGTCTTCCCAGCGCTTGATGGCGCTGTTCTCGGGCACCAGCGCACCGCCGCCGACCAGGTCATAGGGGGTGGGGGCGAACGACAGGATGGCCTCGCGTTCCGGTGTCCAGCCAAAGGCGGCGATGAGCAGATCGATTTTTCCACTCTGCAGCAATTGGACTCGAGTCGCGTTGGGGGCAACCACGGTTTCCAGTTCGGCCCCCAGGCGGCGGGCAATGTCTGCGGCCAGTTCGGCCTGGTAGCCGCCGGTCTTGCCCGTGGCAGGATCGAACACGCCGAGGGGGGGCGCCGGCGGGCTGATGCCGACGGAAATCTTGCCGCGTTGCTTGATCTTGTCGAGGGTGGCATCGGCGCTGGCAGGCAATGCAATGAACGCCGCGATCAGCAATGCCAGGATCAGTGACAGACGGGAAGGAGAGGGCAGGGGCATAAAGGGCATGGGTCAAATCGCTCAGAGGGCAACGCGTAACAACGCGTTGGGCGTGGGTTGAGTCGTGCGTGCACCCGCGCCAAGCACTTTGTGCAGGAATTCTCGCGTGCGGTCGCTGCGGGGCGTGTCGAATATCTGGCTGGCGGGGCCGTGCTCGACGATTTTTCCCGCTTCCGTGAAATAGATCTGATCGCTGACCTCCGCGGCAAAGCGCATCTCGTGGGTGACCAGTACACAGGTCATGCCATCTGCCACCAGGTCCCGGATGACGGTGAGTACTTCGCCGACCGTCTCGGGGTCCAGCGCCGACGTCACCTCGTCGAACAGGATCAGTTCCGGCTGCATGGCCAGCGCCCGCGCGATCGCCACGCGTTGCTGCTGGCCGCCGGAGAGTTCTCCGGGGTAGGACTGCGATTTATGGCCCAGGCGGACGCGGTCCAGCAGAAGGCGCGCTTCCTGCTCTGCGGTGGCACGGTCCCGCCCGCCCACGCGAATCGGCGCGATCACCAGATTCTCGAGCACCGTGAGATGAGGAAAGAGGTTGTACTGCTGGAACACGAAGCCCACGCTCTTGCGCAATGCGATGAATTCCGCCTCGGTTCTGAGTGTGTCGACGCGTACGCCGCCCACGGAGATATGGCCCGATTGCGGGCGCAGCAGGCCGGTGATGCAGCGCAGGATGGTCGATTTCCCTGATCCGGAAGGGCCGATGATGGAAACGGCCTGGCCGCGGTGAACGTGCACATCGATGCCTTTGAGCACCTCGTTCTGGCCGAAAGAGAGATGAACCCCCTGGAGCTCCACCAGCAAGCCCGGCGGGCGGGGCGAGTGCCGGGAAACCGGCGATGAGGGCAGGTCAGTGGCGGGCATAGCGTTTCTCCAGCGCACGGGTAAGCAGCGCAATCGGATAGCAGTAGGCGAGAAAGAGTGCGAGCAGCGTGAAGTACACGAAGATGGTGAAGTCGGTCCGGCCTACCGTGTTGCTGGCAATCTGCGCTGTGTCCACCACTTCGTGCACCCCCATGAGCGATGCCAGCGAGGTGCTCATCGTGATGCTGGCATACAGGTTCATCCAGGGCGGCAGCATCCTGCGCACGCATTGCGGCAAGACGACCAGCCGGAATATCTGTGTGCGCCGAAACGCCAGCGAGTGCGCGGCTTCCCATTGAGCGCTGGGGATGGACTGGATCGCGCCTCGAAAAATCTCGGCGACGTATGCGCTGGTGGGCAGGGCCAGACCCAGTACGACCTTGAGTCCGTCCGGAAATGGCAATGTCCAGGACGAAATGCGCACTTCAAATGGGAGCACGTAGGTGGTGAAGTAGATGAGCACCAGCAGGGGCACGTTGCGGAACACCTGCACGTAGACGCGAACCCCGTCCCGGACGGCCCTGACGGGTGACAGGGAGACCGCGCCCAGCACCAGGCCCAGCATCGTGCCGATTGCCATGGCCATCACGCTGATCTGCACATTGACCCACAGGCCGCGCAGCAGCGCCGGCATCCAGTTCCTCAGGTAGGCCAATCCGGGGGGCAGGCTGTCGCTGTTCATCCACCAGACCGCCAACAAGGCCGCAATCAGCACGATCCACAATGAACCGGAGCGGGCCATGCGCTTGAGCGTTTGCGCGACAAGCGTCAGGGGCATGGGCCCTGCAAGCGTCTTAGCTGCCATAGCCCGGTATCCTCCAATGATGTTCGAGGCGGCGGCCGGCCCTGCCGACCAGCCAGGTCAGCAGGCCGAACCACAGCACGATGAGCAGCAGCAGTTCAAGAACGTTGTCGCGCTGTGACCAGATCATGATGGATTGATAGGTCACGTCGCCCACGGCAATGGCCGACGCGATTGCCGTGCCTTTGACGAGTTCCACCAGGTTGTTGGTAAGCGCTGGCAGCGCGAACCGCAACGCCAATGGCAACTGGACGTCCCGTAGTATCTGGCGTCGTGAAAAACCCAGGGAGCGCGCGGCTTCCAGTGTCGTGGCCGGGACGGCCTCGATGCCGGCGCGCAAGGCTTCGGCATGGAACACGCCCTTGTGCAGGGAGACCACCAGTACGACCCAGAAGAATGGCGTGAGCGGATTCTGACTGATCCCCCACTCGCGCAACAGCTGGGTGATCAGCATGTTGAACACCAGGAAGGCGCAATACAGTTGCACGAGCGTGGGCGTATTGCGTGTGACTTCGATGAAGACCCGCGCAGGACCCGCGAGCCCGCGGCGGCCCGAGGTGGTCATGGCGGCCAGGCACACACCCGCGACCAGGCTGGCCGGAATGGTCAACAGGCAGAGCAACGCGCTCACCCCGAGACCGCGAATGAAAGATTCGCGTTCGGCGCTGTCGAGCAGGAAGGCGTAGTTGAGCCCCATCGATTTCAGCGCCTGCACGGCCTGAGTCATGATGTCGAGCGTCATGGTGAGGCCTGCCTCGTCCGATACCCGGCGACGTCGTCGGGCGCGTGGTCGAATCGGCCTTTGATCGCCATGTCGTGGCGGCTGGCCACCCAGGCATCGGGCAGTCCCCATTGACGAACCTGCCTGAGCAGAAAACCCGAGCGGTGCCAGTCCCGAATGGCGTCGTCGACGACGGCCTGGGTATCGGTTTCGCCCTTGCGCATCCAGATCAGAAGCGGGGCGGGGGCAATCTGGTCATCTGTCGCCAGCGTGTAGTCCGACCATTCCCGGGCGTTGTCGTCATGCAGTTTGACGTAAAGCTCGGGATAGGTATGGATCGACGCATCACACAGGCCGCCCTTGAGCGCAAGCAGCGACTCGTTGATGCCTCGAAAGCCCTTGACCACGGCGCCGTAGGTCTCGGACAGCGGCTTGGCGAAGCTGCTGCCCTGCGACACGCAGGCGGTCTTGCCTCGTAGATCCTCCCAGCGCTTGATGCCGCTGCGCTTGGGAACGATTGCGGTGCCGCCGAACAGATCGTAGGGCGTCGGCGCAAACGACAGGATATCGCTGCGCTCCTGGGTCCAGCCGATGGAAGAGATGATCAAGTCGATCTTGCCGCTTTGCAGGAGCTGTACGCGCGTGGAGGCGGAGATGACAACCGTCTCCAGCTTCACGCCCAGGCGGCGGGCGATGTCGGCGGCCAATTCGGTCTGGTAGCCCCCCGTCTCTCCAGTGACCGGATCCAGGATGCCCAGGGGTGGGTGCGGCGCGCTGATGCCGATGGCGACCTTGCCGCGCTGCTTGATCTTGTCGAGCGTGGCGTCCGCTCGGGCGGCCTGGCAGGTGAGCGCAAAGGCCGCCATGGCGGCCAGGGTCACAAGGCGGCGCGGCAGCGCTGCGCGCGCGGTGGCTTGGCGCAAGGCAAGCGAGGCGTGGGCCGGCGCCGCGGCCCGGGATTCGAGATCGGGCGTCATGGCTTGGCTTGCCTGGCCTTGTACACGTCAAAATCAGCCGGCGCCTGGTCGAATTTGCCCTGGAGCGCCAGCGCGTGGCGGCTGGCCACCCAGGTGTCGACCATGCCCCATTGGCGGGCCTGCTGCAGCACGAACCCCGAGCGATGCCAATCCTGGATGGCCTGGTCGACAAAGGCCTGCGTATCCGTCTCGCCCTTGCGCATCCATACGACGACCGGTGTCGGGTTGAGCGCGTCCTGGGGCGTCAGGGTGTAGTCCGACCATTCGCGGGCATTCTCGTCATTCAACTTGCTGTACAGCTCGGGATAGTCGTGCACTGACGCCTCGCATGCGCCGCCCTTGAGCGCCAACAGCGATTCGGACAGGCCGCGCAAGCCCTTGACCACGGCGCCGTAGACGTCGGCCAGCGGCTTGGCATAACTGCTGCCCTGCGACACGCAGACAATCTTGCCGCGCAGGTCTTCCCAGCGCCGTATCCCGCTGCGCTTGGGCACCATCGCGACGCCGCCGATGACGTCATAGGGCGTCGGCGCGAAGGAGAGGATCTCCGCGCGTTCCGGCGTCCAGCCGATCGCGGCGATGATCAAGTCGATCTTGCCGCTTTGCAGGAGCCGGACGCGGGTCGATGAGGGCACCGCGACGGTTTCCAGCTGCACGCCCAGTCGGCGTGCAATATCGGCGGCCAATTCGGTCTGGTAGCCCCCCGTCTTTCCGGTGACCGGATCCAGGATGCCCAGCGGCGGGTGGGGAGAGCTGACGCCCACGGCGAGCTTGCCGCGTTGTTTTATCTTGTCCAGGGTCGCGTCGGCGCGTGCCGAGGTGCAGGCGAACGCCGCGATCACGATTGCGATCGTCGGCGCATGGCGGGTCAGAGAGTGGAATCGCATGGAGAGGGGGGGCGAAAGAGGTGACTAGATCAAGGCCGGTTTGCGCTCACTGCGCTTGAGCAACTGAAGCACTTCGCGGACAGCGCCTTCTTCATCGACTTGCGAGGCCAGTTGCGCCAGTTTCCGGCTGACCACGGCGCCATAGAGCGGCTCGGTCAACGACAGGAATTTGTGCTCGAGTTCATTCCAGCTCAGGGGATTCTCCGGGTCGCCTTTGCGCGCGGAGATATCGCCGTGATAGACCGATCCGTCCTCCGTCGTGACGGTCAGATGGGCCTCGCGATAGGGGATGTCATCGTTGAGCTCGATTTGAATCGTCGGCAGGATTTCGCGCACGCGCGGGTCCTGCAGGGTGGCTTGGGAAAAGTCGTCGGGGCCGAGCTGATAGCCCGCCAGCGCCATGGCAATGCAGCAATAGACGCTGAATCTCGCTTCGGTCGGCGTTTGCGGATTCTGAAATCCCGCCATGGCCAGGACATTGGGCGCCGTCCTGGCGACCACCGAGGTGATCTTCTTGCCCTTGACGCTTTCATACACCTGCAGGGCGCCTTCCGTGGATGCGTGCGTCGCCCGGCAACTGGCAAACAGCTTGAATGCATTGCCAAACAGATGCCATTGGGTGCCCAGGTCGGACATGGGGGGGATTTCCGCGATATTGCCGTCCTGGATCAGGATCGAAAGCCAGTTCTCGCCGGTGCTTTCAAAGAACGTGGTGTTTGCGCTCAGGCCGTTGAGGGCGAGTTCCGCGGCCATCACGCCGTCCATGGCGGCCTTGCCGACGTGAAAAGGCTTGGCATCCGTGCCATGAGAGGACTGAAAGCCGGAGAACGTGGTGGCGACCGCGCCGAATGCATTGGCGATCTGCGCACGATCCAGGCCATACAGCACCGAGCCGATGGCCGTCGCGCCGACACGGCCCACGACCGCGGTGGGGTGATAGCCGACGCGTTGCAGGTTGCGGCCGATGCCCGCAGGGCCGCCGCCGCCTAACCGGGCCATGATCTCGAACCCGGCGAGGTAGGCGGCGACCAGGGTTCGGGCGTCGCTGTTCTGTTGTTGGGCGATCGCCAGCGCGGCTGACCAGCAGGGGCCGCTCGGGTGTCCTGCGCCTTTGGGCAACGTATCGTCCAGGTCCTGGGAATGCGCGGCAGTGGCGTTCACCAGTGCGGCAAACGCCGGAATCGTGTCATAGGCGCCGAGCACGCTTGAACGTCCTGTCACGCCCCATCCCGAGACCATCTTGCGCACCGCGACGGTCGAGGAGTCATTGGAGCCGCTCAGCACGCATCCCAGGTAATCAAGGAAGGTGCGGCGCACCATGTCGAGAACCGCGTCCTCGATGCGCAATTGCGTGACATCGAGGCAGAACTGCACCATCGACTGTCCGCGGGAATCCATTTCCTTCAGTCCAGACATTTCCATTCTCACTTTCTTGGTCTATGCGGCAAAAGAAAACCGTCCCCGGCCATTGGCAATGCGCGCTGACGGAAGACGGTTTTGTTTTGGTTTCTAATATAGGAACTTATATTTCGTATTTAGGAATATGTTCTCTCAGGCCAACAAGGCTCGTCAATGGCGAAGTTGCTATTAGCTATTAACCGCCCATAGCAGTGAGAGGCGTGCGTCAATAATCGATGGCGCCTGGGCCGTCGTGGTTTCGATGGCCGTTCACGTCGTTCAGGGGATGCACGATGCGCCCGTCGCCATAGAAGGTGACGACTTCGGCGACGACGACTTGATAGCCCTGACGCCATGCCTGCCCAGGCGGTGCGGCCCGCAACTGGTCCTGATAGGCGGCCATGTGCTGGAGCGCATCCATCGTGCGCCAGTAGAAGGTGATGCAGATCACCCCGCTTTCCTGGTTTTCCCAGGTTTCCTCGCCCAGGTAGCCGGGCACGCTTTTCGCCGCTGCGGCCAGAGCCCGCATCGAAGTTTGGAATTCGTCGTTGTTCGGGCCTGGGGCAAGCGTAAAGGTCGAGGTGTACATGGGCGGTCTGAACGGCAGCGTGTTCGCGGGAGGAAGGGGGGCGCTAGAAATCGATGTGCCGGGCGATGTCGGCCACGTTGGCAGCCTTGCCGTCGCCATTCCAGATTCTTGAGGGAATGGCCAGGCCGCCCGAGAACAGCCGGCGGGCCGTGCGCAACAGATTGGCCTCGACCAGCTCCAGATGGCCGCCCGCACCTGTCTCGCCCCGCACGTCCATGGCCATGGTTCCCGCGGGGTGCTCAATGCCGACGGTATGGCGTTCGCCCGTACTCAGGCCCGTTATCTGCTGCGCGACCGAACCGGGCAGGATGCTGGCCGCGGCCAGTGCTGTCGCGCCGGTCACCGAATGCGTGGCATGGCAGTTGTAGGGCACGAAATCGCGGGAAGTGATGGCGCCGCCATGTCTGGCTGCGCTGACAACCAGAGGTTTGGGTATGACGAGCTTGCGGCAGTCGCCCAGGCCCATGCGCTGTCCCGCTTCCACTCGGAGGTCGTCCAGGCGCTTGATCAAGTCGGGCATGGCGTCCAGCTCGGCTTTTGATTCGTCACCGCGCAGGCCAAGGGCCTGGGCCGCGATCAGCACGGCCGGCACGGCAACGTCGATGCAGGTGACTTCGATGCCCTCGATGCGCTCGGTCACCTTGCCGGTGGGAAGCATCTTCTTGGTCTTGCTGCCCACCGTGCCGGCAAAGTTCTCGATGACGGGCGCCGAGGTGCCCGGAACGCCGTCTATCGCGGCATTGCCTTCATACGTGATCGAGCCATCGGGGGTCTGGATGGTGGCGACGATGACCGAATCGGTGTTGGCGTTGTAGATGCGGATCCGCGTTTCATTGCCAGCGGCCTTGACCAGGCCGGACTCGATCGCGAATGGGCCGATGGCGCTGAGCATGTTGCCGCAGTTGGACGAGTAGTCGACGATCGGGGAGTCGGGGTTGACCTGGGCAAACAGGTAGTCGATGTCAGCGTCTTCACGGCTGGACCCGGACACGATGACCACTTTGCTGGTCAGGGATTCCGCTCCGCCCACGCCATCGACCTGGCGTTTGTGGGGCGAGCCCATGGCGCTGAGCAGTACCGCGTCAAGCGTTTGCTTGTCGGCCGGCAGGTCCTGGGCCAGGAACAAGGGGCCCTTGGACGTTCCGCCGCGGAACAGGGTGGCTGGGATGGAATACAGATCACTCATGCAGGTCTCCTGGACAACTGCCCGCGCCGCTGTCGCCGCGGGCTGATGCGGCAATCTTACGCTTTATTTGGGATTCTGGAATCCCAAATAAAAGTAGTATTTCAAATTCAAGACCTGTTTCGAGTAAAAAAATAGCGAAAAACGCGCATATTTAAGGGTTTATACTGATATTTTCAGTGTGACGATCACCGTGTTAGCATAATTTTAGGATTCCGAATCCAGGATTCCAAAATTCAAGGGGCGTCACCATGAAGGCAGTGCTAGGCAGTGCAATCGCAGTCCTCTTTTCATTTGCGGCGTCGGGCGCCTGGGCGGCGGATACGTATCCCGCCAAGCCCGTGCGCATCATCGTGCCGTTCAGTCCTGGGGGAGGGTCCGACACCATGGCCCGAGTCATCGGCGCCGAACTCACCAAGTCGCTTGGTCAGTCCGTCGTGGTCGAGAACAAGCCGGGCGCGGCGGGCATGGTGGCCACTGCCTACGTGGCTGGCGCCGCGCCCGATGGCTACACGCTGATGCTGGCGGACGTCCCATTCGCTGCCAATCTGGCTGTCTATCCCAAGCCCTCGTATCGACTGGAAGACTTCGCCGCCGTGGCAACGATCGCCACGGTACCGGCCATTGTCGTGGTGGGGCCGCAGTTGCCCGTGGCGACGCTGGCCGACCTGGTGGAACTGTCGAAGAAGCGTCCGGGCGAATTGAACATGGCCTCGGGCGGCACGGGCGGCGTGGCGCATCTGCAAGGCGCGCAATTCGCCCATGTCACCGGGATCGAATGGGCGCACATTCCCTATCGTGGAATGGGACCCGCGGCGCTGGACGTGATCGGGGGGCGGGCTGACCTGATGTTCGCATCGGCCCCCACCGTGGTGAGCTATGTCAAGGAAGGGCGCTTGAAGGCGCTGGCGGTGACGGCCAGCAAGCGCTCCGCCGTTCTGCCCGATATTCCAACATTTGCAGAACTGGGATATCCGCAGTTGACGGCCGACAACTGGTTCGGCCTGGTCGCGCCGGCGAAGACCCCGCCCGAGATCATCGGGAAGTTGCATGACAAGGTGAATGCGGCGCTGGCGTCGCCGGCAGTCCAGGAGATGCTTGCGGCCCAGATGGGCACGCCGTTTCCCTCGGTGACGGCGGCAGACTTCCAGGCGCTGATTGCACGAGACACGCAGAAGTGGGTGCGCGTCGTCCAGGCGACGCACATCACCGCCAATTGATATGCCGTCGCGCAGGTCGCGATCCGGTTTTTTTGACATTTTTCCTGTGGTGCAGCAATGGATGTCCTGCTCAATGAAGCTTCAATGTGGCGATACCCGAGCCACTTGCCCTTGGCCGACGCCGGGGCGCGGATCAGCATGGGGGAGGGCTGGACGCCGTTGGTGCCGGCGCCACGCTATGCCGCGCGGGTGGGTTGCCGGGCGGTCTGGATCAAGGACGAGGCGCAAAACCCCACGGGCACCTTCAAGGATCGAAGCGCCGCCTACACCATTTCCCGGTTGCGGGAACAGGGCTGCGCGGGGATCGTGCTCAACAGCACGGGCAATGCGTCAGCGTCGTTCGCTGTCTATGCCGCCCGCGCCAACATGGCCTGCGTGACGGTCGTCCCCACCGACGTGCTGGGCGAGAACCTGCTGCAGATGAGCCTTGCCGGGGCGCGCGTGCACTGCCTGTCGGATTGGGCGGGGGCGCGTTCATTTGCGCAGGGGTTGGCACGCCAGACCGGCTACATGAATGTGTCTGCGGACAACGCGCCGACCCGGGAGCAGGCCAAGCAGACTGTCGGACTTGAAATCGTCGAGCAATTGGGATGGCGTTTTCCCGCGGCAGTGTTTTGCCCGACCGGCGGCGGTATCGCGTTGTTGGCCATCCGCAAGGCGTTTGAATGGCTAGCCGCGCAGGACGCGATGGCCGGCCAGGCGCTTCCGAAAATGCATGCGAGCCAGTTCGCCGGCTGCGCGCCGATCGCGCAGGCCTACTCGCTGGGGCGCGCCCTCAGCCCTTGGGGCATGATCGACACGCCAAGAGGCGGCATGCGCACCCCCAACCCGCCGCGTGGCGAAGAGGTGCTGCGCGCCATCGCCGGTGGCGGCGCCCACGCGGCGGCGCCAGGCTTGGCCGTCGATGCGGTCTATCGGCTGGCTCGGCTGGATGGGGTGCAGGTCGCGCTGGAAACCGGTTCGGCGCTGGTGGCGCTTGAACACGCGCTGAGCGTGGGCACACTGTCCGAGGATGCCGAAGTGGTCGTGCTGAACACGGCGTCACCGCTGAAATCCGATCCGGCGTATTTGCGGCGTACGCCGAGCGGCGCAGAGGGCTGGAATCCAGAATTCCAGTATTCCAACTGATAAAATCGCAGCCACGTCCGTTGTGGCGACGGATCTTTTCCCTTGCGACGTCATTCAGGAATTCCCATGGTTGATAACCCTCTGTTTTCCCTTCCCAAGCAGCACATGTTCGATCGGGTCTACGAGCACATGCTGCACCTGATTTCGACCGGCGCCGTGAAGCCCGGCGAGCGGATCAAGGACAGCGAGTGGGCGACCAGGCTTGGCGTTAGCCGCACGCCGGTGCGTGAAGCCATCCGCAAGCTTCACCAGGAAGGGCTGATGGTCGAACTGCCGACGGGCGGGTATCAGCTGCGCAAGTTCACGCACCAGGAACTGACGGCGCTGTATCGCTGCAGGGCGGCCCTGGAATCTGCCGCGACGCGGGAATTTGCGCAGGCGGGCGACCCCGCCGCGCTCAAGGCGCTGGAGCAAGTGCTGCAGGATACCGACGAGGCCATTGCCGGCGCCGATCTGCCGCGCGCCTTTGATCTGAATACGCAGTTTCACCAGGTGATCATCGAGGGCTGTGGCAACGGTTTCATCAAGGACATGCTGGCTTCGTTGCAGCGGATGATCCGGTTCTATCGCGGCAATGCACTCAGCAAGGCGCAATCGTCTGCCGATGACACCGATATCTATCTGGAGCGCCTGAAGATAAAGCAGGCCCACCACCGGGCAATCGTCAACGCGATTGCCGCGGGCAAGGACGAACTCGCCGCCAAGCTCATGAACGAACACGTCGCAACGACGGTGGAAGACTTGGCGGGTTCAATCGAACAACCACACGTGGAGAGCAGGAGAGCATGAGCAAATTTGGCCAGGACAAGACGCCCGTCAATACACCGTTGTACAAGGTGGGCGAATGGGGTTTCATTTCCGGAATAACCGGCAGGCGCGGCGACACGCTGGTCTCAGGCGGATTCGAGGCAGAATTTTCCTGCGTTCTCGATCGCCTGAGCGCGTTGCTCGACGAGCATTCCCTGGGAATACGGAACATCGTCAAGGTGAATCTCTACCTGGCCGACATGTCGAATCGTCAACGCCTCAATGAGATGTACCTGGATTTCTTTGGCGACCACCTGCCGGCCCGCACGGTCGTGGGGGTCACCGAGATCGCGCGTCAGGGGGCGATCGAACTCGAAGCCCAGGTGCTCCTGGGCACTGTCCAGGCATAGCGGTCTTCGTGCCGGGCCTGCCGGGGCCTTGACGGCCCCGGGGCGCGGGGGCCGGTCAGGCGGGATGGCGCGCCAGGTGGGCGAGCAGTGCCGCAGTCACGGCCTCGGGGGCCTGGTCCGCGACAAAGTGGCCCACGCCCGGCAATTCGATGAATTCATACGGCGCATCGACGAATTCACCGGTGCCCGTGGCGGCGGCACGGCCGACGGTATCGTCGGCATTTCCCCAGATATATAGCGTCGGCACGACGGTGCGGCCCACCGGGGCATGCCTGGTGCCGCGCGCACGGTACCAGGCCAATGCCGCTTCCATCGCGGCCGGATTGCCCAGCACGGTCAGGTGCGTGTCGATCGCGCTTTGCGGCACGCCATTGCGAGTCAGGCGCGAACGCAGCCACTTGGCGTCATCGGCCAGAATGTCAGGGCCGGCCTGAGGGTCCAGGAAGCGGCCGTGATGGCCTGAGCGCCCCGCCTGCTCCGCGTCCTGCGCCAGCGCGCGATTGAACGACAGCGGGTGGGGGCGCGACAGGATGGTCAGAGACGCCAGTCGTTCGGGGTGGCGATCCGCGATTTCCCAAGCCACGCTCGCGCCCCAGTCGTGACCGACCAGGTGAAAACGCTGGTCGCCATGGCCGAGTGCCGCGGCGATATCGAAGACGTCCTGGATGACATTGTCCATCCGGTAGTGGGAAAAGACCGCGGGATCGGGCCGCGCCTGGGGCGAGTAGCCTCTCTGGTTGGGCGCCGCTGCGTGCAGGCCTGCGTCAGCCAGCGCGGCGACCTGCGCGTCATAGGAATGGCGCGACACACCGAAGCCGTGCAGCAGCATCACCAGCGGTCTGTCGGGGGGGCCGCCGACCGAAACGTCGAACGTCAGGTCGGGCGTGGTGGCAATGCGTTGGCTGGCCGTGTCTGGCATGGTGTGCTCCTGGTAGGGTAGGGCCGCGGCGGCAGCGCCGGCCGATGCCGCCCGCTGCCTGCTCGAGCCGGGGTCGCGTTCAGCCGCGCGAAGCGGCAACAATCGTCTCATAGGCGTGGCCCGCCAGGGCGATGTCTTCCAGACCCACGCCCACGGATTTGTACAGATGGATGTCGCGCCCATTTTCGGGCGGCAGCGTATCGTCGACGGCCTTGGGATCGGTCAGGTAGACGCCCAGGTCGACCACGCGGTCGGGGTCCAGTGCGCCGTCGGCCGCCAGAATGAAATCTCCCGCTTCTTCCCAGGTCTGTGGTTGCCACTCGGCTATCACGATCCTGGCCCGGCGCAGCGTGGCATCGTCGAGCTCGCGCGTGGTCGGCAGGCTCGACCCGATGGCGGCGACCAGCACGCCCGGGCGCAGCCATGCGCCCTCGAACAAGGGAGTCGTCGAGCGGGATGCGGTGACGATGACATCCGCCTGGCGCGCGACCTCTTCTGCCTGAGCCGCTTGAACGGTCAGTCCGGTGCGTTCCTGCAGGGCGGCGCAGGCCTGCGGCGAGAGGTAGGGGTCCGACACCAGTATCCGGCCGAGCGGCAGTGCGCGGCTCAACTGGACCGCGTGCTCGGCGCCCTGGGTGCCCGCGCCGAAAAGGCCCAGCGTGCGCGCGCCGCGCGGCGCGAGTCGCTGCGCGACGAGGGTGGTGCAGGCCGCCGTCCGGATACGCGTGAGCGCACCCGCGTCAACGGTGGCCAATGGCTGGCCGGTGCGCGACGAAAACAGCACGATGACAAAGGAAAACTTGCCTTCGATGGTGGTATAGACTTTCGCGCCAGCATGCCCCTGGCCGGGAATGACGGCGCCCAGCGTCGACAGCTTGACGCCCGACGCTTGTGTCCGTTTTCTGGCCTGCATGGCCGCCTCGCCCCTGGCCAGGTCCAGAAAGGCATTACGCAGGACCGCCTGGGCGGCAAGTGGCGTGACCGCGGCGTCAACCATGGCGTCGGTGATATGCAGCATGGGGTCTCTTGGGTGAGGGTCAGAGGCAGGTCGGGATGACGACGCTGCCTAGCATGATCAGCCGCGCCGTGCGATCGACGTCGGCGCTGGCGACCTGTCCGGCCATGGCGTCGGCGCGCACGCCGACCTCCATGGTGCCGGCGGGGTGCAGGATTTTCCATGCCTGGTGTTCCCGCGCTTGCCATCCGGGGATCAGGGCCTGGGCCACGGTGCCTTCGATGTGGCAGGCGCAGGCCAGGGCGATGCTCGAGGTCACGGGGGCGGCCCGATGCACATTGCCGCTTGAATAGAAGCGGGCCTGGATCGCGCCGGCCTGCGCGGGGCTGACGAACACGACGTCGGGCACATTGGCGAACTCGCCGTGCAGTTCGCGGGGATCATCGGCAAGGCGCATTTTCAGGGCCGCCGCGATGCGCAGCGCTTCGTAGTCCATGCGGCCGGCGAGCTCGTCCGGGCTTTCGTCTCCCCGCAATCCGGCGCTGCGGGCATCCACGATGACGGTGGGCAGGGTGGCGTCGATCAAGGTCGCCTGCACCGTGCCCAGGCCGTTCACCACCAACGCTTCCTGTCGCCTGCCCGTCGGGAACAGCCGGCCCGCCAGGCTCGCGGCCGGGTCGAGGAATCGCAGGCGTATGCGCGGCGCCATTCCGTGCACGCCGTCTATGCCGATGAAATTCCTTACGTCCGGATTTTGTTCAAAGCAGGCGTGAATGATCTTGCCGGAGTTCACGTTGTAGATGCGTGCCAGGCACTGTTCCTGGTCGGCGATCCACCCCTGGCTCAATGCAAAGGGGCCCACCGCGGAGGAAATATTGCCGCAGTTCACGCGGGTGAGCACGGCGCCGGTGCGCGGGTCCACCTGAAAGAAGTGATAGTCGACGTCGGCATCCGTGCGCCGGGAAGGCGTGATGACGGCCACTTTCGATAGCGATGAGATCCCGCCGCCCAGGCCATCCAGCTGACGTCCGTAGCTGTCCGGACTGCCCAGCGCGCAGCGGAAGATGTCGGCCCATTGCGCTGGGTCCGGCGGCAGGTCCTGGCCGCGAAAGAGGATGGCCCTGCTGGTGCCGCCACGCATGTAGGCGGCGGGATATCGAGTGGAAGACTGGCGCGGCATGGTCGTTGATTCGGTTGGTCCGGCTCGCAGGCTTGATGGCGATGGGTGTCTTGCACCTTGCCGGAATTCTGGATTCTGGAATCCCAAAAATAAAGTATAAGTCCAAAATTCATGAATAGCGGAATACATATTTTCTATTTCGATAATAGAAACAGAATGGGCCTGATGTTGCGCTTCCGTGTTTAAAAAAACTGCGTTTTTGCGAGAAAACCCTGATGGACATGCGGCGCGGCGCAATGCGACCATACGGCTTCTTATTTCTAATATAGAAACTTAAGTTCCGATATTAGAAAGTAATGGGATCGTAAGCGGTGAGAAGACGCGTTGGCGCTTCAGCCGGATTGACCAACCCGTGCCGCGTACACCCTGTGTTGCGCACGATTGCCGACGGGCCGCGCACCGCACGCGGGGTCCGCAAGGGGGAAATATGAAGATCACTGTATTCAAGACGCGTGCGCTGCTGACTTGGGCGCTGGCGTTCGCAATGAGCCTGCTTCTGGTTGCCGAGGCCGCGGCCGCCGGGCGGTTGGACAAGATCCGGGCGTCGGGTGCCATCACGCTCGGCCACCCGGAAACCTCGATTCCGTTCGCCTATCTGGATGCCAACCAGAAGCCTGTCGGCTATACCGTCGATATCTGCCGCGCCATTGCCGCAGCGTTGCAGCAGCGATTGGCGCTGCCATCGCTGGACATTCGCTACAACCCCGTCACCTCTGCCACACGCATTCCTTTGATTGCCAACGGCACGATCGACCTGGAATGCGGCAATACGTCCAACCTGAGCGAGCGGCATAAATTCGTCGACTTTGCGCCGACCACGTACGTCACGCATACGGTGCTGTTCGCGCGCAAGGACAGCGGCGTGGATGTCAATGACATCGCATCGCTGCGAGGCAAGACGGTGACCGCCCAGGCCGGCAGCCTGACCATCAGGTACCTGGGGCAGCTCAACGTCGAGCGCAAGCTGAATATGGCTGTGATGCCGGCCAACGACCTGGCCCAGATGCTGCTGATGGTGCAGAACGGGCGAGTCAGCGCAGCGGCGACCGACGACGCGCTGGCCTATGCCAACGTGGCCTCGTCGCCCGATCCCGCCATCTATGTCATCGGCACGACGGGCCTGGACCTCTACCCCTACGGCATCGTACTGCCCAAGGGCGATGAGGCGTTCAAGCAGGCGGTCGACGACATCGTGGTCGATCTGATCAAGCAGGGCAAGGTGGCGCAGCTGTACGAGCGCTATTTCAATTCGCCCATTCCGCCTCGCAACATCAATCTGCACTATCCCATGAGCGAAGGACTGAAGAAGGCGCTCGCCAATCCTACCGATTCCAGCGACCCGGCGGCCTATCGCTAGCCACGCAGCCTCTTGTCCCATCCACCTATTTCAGCCGAGCCCGCATTGCAATGAACTATCAATGGAGTTGGAGTGTCTTTCTGGAACTGTCACCCGATGGCGTGCATACCTATCTGCAGACCTTGTTGATGGGGGCCGGATGGACGATCGTGCTGGCGCTTTGCGCGAGCATCTGTTCGGTGTTGTTCGGGTCGTTGCTGGCGATCCTGCGAACCGCCAGTTCGCGTTCGCTCAACCGCATGGCGATGCTGTATGTGGAAGTCTTTCGCAACATTCCCCTGCTGGTCCAGATGTTCCTCTGGTTCTTCGTCGTGCCGGAACTGTTGCCGATTGCATTGGGCGACTCGCTCAAGCAGATGCCGCAGCCCTGGGGAGCCTTCCTGCCGGCGTGGCTGTGCCTGGCTTTCTATGGCTCGGCCCGCATGGCCGAGCAGATCCGCGCCGGCATACAGTCGCTGCCGGCTGGCCAGGCGCGGGCTGGCGCCGCCCTGGGACTGAACGAGGGGCAGGTGTACCGCTACGTCATCCTGCCGCAGGCGTTTCGGATCGTGATTCCACCGTTGACTTCGGAGCTGATCGGAACGGTCAAGTATTCGTCCGTGGCCCTGACCATCGGCTTGCTTGAGTTGACGGGACAGGCGCGGTCGATGCAGGAGTACAGCTTTCACATCTTCGAGGCGTTCTCGGCCGCCACCCTGGGCTACCTGGCGATCAACGGCCTGATCGTGCTCTCGATGCGCACCATCGAACGCCGTGTCGCGGTGCCTGGCCTGTTGGGCGTGGCCGGCGCCAAGGCGCATTGAGGGGGAGCACACCATGCATCAATTCGATTTCGGTGTCATCTTCACCTCTTTTCCCTACCTGATGCAGGGCATGTGGTTGACCGTGCAGCTGTCGGCGCTGGCGATCGTGCTTGGCCTGGCGCTGGGCGTCCTGCTGGCCTTGATGAGAATGTCGCCATATCGGGTGATTTCGGCGCCTGCCGCCGCGTACGTCAACCTGATGCGGTCGATTCCGCTGCTGCTCGTGATCTTCTGGTTCTATTTCCTGGTGCCCTATATCGGCGCCTGGATCATCGGTTCGCCCCAGCCGATTCAGGTCGGCGCTTTCCGCTCGGCGCTGGTCAGCTTCACGCTGTTCGAGGCGGCCTATTTCTGCGAGATCGTCCGCGCCGGCATCCGCAGCTTGCCGCGAGGGCAGATCTTCGCGGCCAAGGCGCTGGGCCTGAGCTATCGGCAGACCATGTTCAACGTGGTGTTGCCGCAGGCGCTTCGCAACATGACGCCGTCGCTGCTCACGCGCGCCATCGTGATTTTTCAGGACACCTCGCTGGTCTACGTGGTGGCGCTGACGGACTTCCTGGGTGCGGCCTCGAAGGTGGGCCAGCGCGATGGGCGCCTGATCGAGCTGTACACGTTCGTGGCCATTGTGTATCTGGTGCTTTGTTTCCTCGCCTCCTGGTCGGTCAAGCGGCTGGAGCGGCGCCTCAAATCGGCCTGACGGCATTTTTGGAAAGAATGTGATGATCGAGATTTCCGGTATCAGCAAGTGGTACGGCGCCGTCCAGGTGCTCAACAATTGTTCGTTGTCCGTAGGCAAGGGCGAAGTGGTGGTGATATGCGGCCCGTCGGGGTCCGGCAAGTCCACGCTGATCAAGACGGTGAATGCGCTGGAACCCATCCAGGGCGGCGACATTCACGTGAATGGCCTGTCGGTCGCGGCGGACAATGCGCAGCTCACCAAGCTCAGAAGCATCGCCGGCATGGTGTTTCAACATTTTGAACTGTTCCCCCACCTGACCGTCACGGAGAACCTTTGCCTTGCGCAAGTCAAAGTCCTGGGACGCTCGAAGGACGAAGCGCGCAAGCGCGCGGTGGCTTTGCTGGACCGTGTCGGCCTGCGGGCGCACCAGGACAAATACCCAGGCAGTCTGTCAGGTGGCCAGCAGCAGCGCGTGGCGATCGCGCGGGCGCTGTCGATGGACCCGCTGGCCATGCTGTTCGATGAACCGACGTCGGCGCTGGACCCTGAAATGGTCAACGAAGTGCTCGATGTCATGACCGATCTGGCGCATGAAGGCATGACGATGATGGTAGTGACCCATGAAATGGGATTTGCCCGGCGGGTCGCGGACCGCGTCGTCTTCATGGATGCGGGCACGATCATCGAAGATTGCGAGGCCTCGGAGTTTTTCGAGAACACGGGGGCCAGGACGGAGCGGACACAGCAGTTTCTGTCCAAGATCCTGCCGCATTGAGCGTCATTGACAGACCCGGTAGGCGTGACTAAATTTCGTATTCCGAAACTGATGTTCTCGATTTAGAAATGCGAAAAACAGATACTGCAGATAATCCAGCCTCTGGCGGGTCGCAGACGGTCGACCGGGCCTTGCAGGTGCTCCGCACCATCATCGCACACGGCAAGCCGATATCGCTGGATGATATCGCCGGACAAGTGCAGTTGCACAAGAGTGTGACTTACCGCCTGGTGCGCTCGTTGGAGCACGCCGGATTCATCGGACGGGACGCGGGTGTCGGCGGCTATTCGGTCGGGCCTGAATTGCTGTCCTTGAGTGTCGCGATCGCCAGCCGGGTGGATATCCGCCGCGCGGCCAAGCCTTTCATGGAACAGATCGTGCGCACATACGGGGAAACGGTCTCGCTGCATGTGCGCAGCGGCGATCTGCGGGTGTGTGTCGAAGTGGTCGAAGGCACCTTCCCGATCCGTCGGGTGGTGCCCGTAGGCGAGGTGCACCCGGTCTACGCGGGGGAGTCCGGCCGCGTCCTGCTGTCGGGGATGTCCGAACCGGAATTGCATCACCAGTTGACGGTCGCTTCGCAAAATGGGCTGGATCGCGATGCGGTGCTGCATGAGGTGCAAACGGTGCGCAAGCAAGGGTGGATCGCGGCGTTGGGGTTGCGAACCCCGGACGTGGGGTCGGTTTCGGTGCCTGTCCATGGGCTGGGGGGCGTAGTGGGGGCGCTCACCGTGTCGGGTCCGGCAACCCGCTGGAGCGTACCGACGATGAAGGCGGCGATACCGACCATCCTGGCGGCATGCAAGTCGATCGACGAGGCGCTGAACAGCACGGCGCAGCATACGTCCCCCTGACAGAGACTGAATTCCATGCAGGCAAGGCACGTTCCCTTACCGCTGCGCATCGCGCAGACCGACTATCTGATGGTCGATCTGAAGGCATGCCTGGGAGACCGGTTGTCCAGCTTGCCCTATGTATTGCGGCTGTTGCTGGAGAACGCGCTGCGCAATGCCGAACCGGATGATCCGGACGACGCCGTCCAGGCGCTGACCGGCTGGCTGGAGACAGGGAGCAGCGCCGCTTCATTGGCGTTTCGTCCCCTTCGTCTATTGATGGAGGATACGACCAGCATTCCTGTCTTTGTCGACGTTGCAGCCATGCGCGACGTGATCGCCGAGGCCGGGGGTGACCCTGCCGTGCTCAATCCGGTCGTGCCCATCGACGCATCGATGGATCACTCGATCAGCGTGGATCATTTCGGCCGCCCCGATGCCTGGATGTTGAATCAGCGTCTGGAACAGGACAGACATCGGGAACGCTTTGCCTTCCTGCGTTGGGTGGGCGAGGAAATGCAGGGGGTACGCATTCATCCGCCGGGTACGGGCATCATGCATACGCTGAACGCCGAGCAACTGACGCCTGTGGCGGGGCCGATATCACATCGGGGGCAGGCATGGCTGGCACCGGACTTTGTCGTCGGCACGGACAGCCACATGCCGCTGGTCAATGGCCTGGGCGTGCTGGCTTGGGGAATAGGCGGGCTGGAGGCGCAAGCCGCCATGTTCGGCGAAGCCATGACGCTTCGGATTCCGGACGTCATCGGCGTTGAGCTGCGCGGCGAGTTGGCCCCGGACATCCTGGCGACCGACCTGGCGCTGGAGGTCACGGCGCGTTTGCGTGCGCTGCACGTATCGGGCGAGTTTGTCGAGTTCTTCGGGCCGGGCGTCAGCACCCTGGACGCCGGGCAACGGTGCGTTGTCGCCAGCATGGCGCCCGAGTACGGCGCCACGACGGGATTCTTTCCCGCCGACGCGATGACGCTGGCGTATCTGCGCGCCACCGGCAGGGCGGAGTCCGCCATCGACATCGCCGCCAACTATCTGAAGGCGGCCGGCCTGTGGTTCGATCCGCAGGCGACGCCCCGGTACAGCCGGCGCGTCACCATCGACCTGGCTGCCGTCAGGCGGCGCGTGGCCGGCCCTGCCAGGCCGCAAGACATGCTGGACGTCGCCCAGATGGGCCAGGCACTGGAAGCGCTTGAGCCATCGCCTCGCGGGGCGGCCGGTCTGCCTGCCTACCCGATTGCGATCGCGGCGGTCACCAGTTGCACCAACACGACTGCATTGGCAATGCTGGTCGCCGCGGCCCTGGTCGCCCGCAAGGCCCGCCAGCGAGGCCTGAGAGTTCCCGCGTGGGTCAAGACGTCGTTGGCGCCGGGTTCGCCTGCGGCGCAGCAGGTGCTGGCCCGGGCCGGGTTGCTGGATGATCTGTCCGCGCTTGGCTTTGACATCGTCGGATTTGGCTGTACCACCTGCATCGGCAACGCCGGTCCGTTGACGCAACCCATCGAGCAAGCCCTGGGCGACGGGCTCGTGCGTCCGGTGGCGGTACTTTCGGGGAACAGGAATTTTCCCGGCAGGGTGCATCCCGAGCTGGATCTGTCCTTCATCATGTCACCGCCGTTGGTGATTGCGTATGGACTGTGCGGCAACGCCCAGGTCGATCTGGATCGTACCGCCCTGCAGGTCGATGCGCAGGGCGAACCGGTATTCCTCAGAGACCTCTGGCCCGCGGCGCAAGAGATCGACGCCTGCCTTCGGGCGGCCGACGACCCCGGGGTGTTTTCCCGTGCCTTCAAGGCCGCGGCTGGACGATCCGGATGGGATCGGTTGGCGCATCCTTGCGGGCCGCGCTTTTCTTGGGATGACGCGTCGACGATGCTGCGGCGGCCACCGTATGTGGCGCTGTCCGATGGCTGGCAGCCTGGCCGCGTGAACGCTTACCCGCTGCTGGTTCTGGGCGATGATGTGACGACGGACCACATCACGCCCGGCAGCGCGATACCGCCGCAGGGGTTCGTCGCCGACTATCTGGCTGGGCAAGGCCTGGCGCGAGACCGCCTGGGGGCATTTTCCGCCAGGCGCGGCAACTGGAAAGTCATGCAGCGCGCCACCTTCTACAGCAAGGCGCTGAAGAACCTGCTGCAGTCTGACTGTCCGGTCGGGCACACGCTGCATGTGCCGTCCATGACGGTCATGCCGATCTTCGAGGCGGCCAGCCAGTACCGCCAGGCTGGGGATTCGGTCGTGATCGTGGCCGGGGCGCGCTACGGTGCCGGTTCTTCCCGCGACTGGGCCGCGAAAGGCCCATGGCTGCTGGGCGTGCGCGCCGTGCTGGCAATCAGCTTCGAGCGGATACATCGATCCAATTTGATCGGCATGGGGATTTTTCCGTTGCAACTGCCGGCGGCGATGCATCCGCTGGCGTTGGGTATCAAGGCAGGCGAACGGATCGAGATCGACATTGTCGAGGCGTCTTTCCAGCCGCGTAGCCCAGTGCGGGTGCGCTTGGTCCGCCGCGATGGGGCCTGTCTGGAGTTCATTGCCCAGGCCGCCATCGATACCGAAAGGGAGGCGGGTTTGCTCAAGGGCGGCGGCATGATTTCCCATATCCTGCGCCGGGCGTTGGGGCAGGCGGCGTAGTCTGCGCGAAGGTGAGGCTGACCGCTATTCGCCCGTTGCGAGGGGCGCAGGTACGTCCATCAGGTGAGCCACCAGCAAGCCAGCCGCCCGGGTCAACGGCCGGTTGGGGTTGGTGGCCAGGACCAGGTCGCGTTTGGCCCAGGCGTCGGTCAGCTTCACGGCCCGCAGCCTGCCCGGCTGCAGCCGGTGGGCGCAGGCGCCCGCGGGCAGCACGCCGATGCCCAGGTTGTTGGCGATCATCTCGGACATGGCATCGAAACTTCTGACCTGGACCCGCAGGCGCAAGGGCCGTCCGGCCTCTTGGGCGGCCGCGCGGATCAGGTTCAGCAACGAACTGCCCCGGTTCAGGCCGACGAAATCGTAGTCCAGGCATGCTTCGAAGGCGATCTTCTTGCGCGCGGCGACCGGGTGCGACGCCGCGACCAGCAAGACCAGTTCATCCGTCTGGAAGGGCTGCACGTCCAGCCCGTCGGCGGGCACGCCGCCAACGAACACGCCAATGTCCGCAATGCCGTCGATGAGCGCCGGCACGATATCGCCGGACAGCTGCTCTTCGACTTCGACGTGGGTGTCGGGGTAGCGGGCCAGAAAGCGCGAGAGGGCGGCGGGCAGGAATTCCACCAGCGCGGACATGTTGGCCCATAACCGGATGTGGCCGCGCGAACCGTTCGAGTATTCATCCAGTTCGTTGCCGAACAGTTCAAAGCCCTGGAACAGGCGCAGCGCATGTTGCAGGGCGATGTGCCCGGCCGGGGTCAGCCGCACGCCTTGCGAGCGGCGTTCAAGCAGCACGGCCTTGGCGGCGGCTTCGAAGTCGGCGATGCGGCGGCTGGCGGCGGAGAGCGCCAGGTTGCAGCGCGCGGCGCCTTTGGTCAGGCTGCCCGTCTCGGCGACGGCACAGAACAAGCGCAACGTAACAAAGTCGACCCTGGCCGGATTCATCATCAACCCTTCGCGTTTTGCGAATTGATAATCTCGAAATAGCAATTCTGCGGCTGTTTTTACGGAGATAAAGTTTCAGTATTCGTAAAACAGCAAGGCAGGAAGCGATGATAGATCATTTAGACCACTTGGTATTGACCACGACGAACGAGCAGGCGTGCGTGGATTTCTATGTCGGGCTGCTGGGCATGACGCTGGAAAGCTTCGGCCAGGGCCGCAAGGCGTTCAAGTTCGGCGAACAGAAAATCAATCTGCACGTCAAGGGCAAGGAATTCGAGCCCAAGGCGCATCTGCCCGTGCCCGGCGCGCTGGACCTGTGCTTCATCGCCGCCGTGCCGCTGGACACCGTGATCGCCACGCTGACCGAACGCGGCGCCACGATCATCGAAGGCCCGGTGATGCGCACGGGCGCCCACTATCCGATTCGATCGATCTACCTGCGCGACCCCGATCTGAACCTGATCGAGATTTCCGAGAGGGCCCAGTGATGACCGCGCGCGTTCGAACCACGGTAGGCTTCGTCGGACTGGGGCAGATGGGCAAGCCCATGGCCCTCAATCTGATCCACGACGATATCGACCTGCTGGTCACCGCCAAGACGCCCGAAGCCTATGGCGACCTGCGCGCACGCGGCGCCCGCATTGCCGACACGCTGGCCGATTTTCGGCATGCCGACATCGTCGTGCTGAGCCTGCCCGGCACCGACGCCGTGCGCGGCGTGTTGCAGGGCGAAGGCGGCCTGGCGTCGATCCTGAAGCCGGGCGCGATCGTCATCGACACGAGCACGATCGAGCACGGCGCCACGCTGCAATTGCACGACGATCTGGCCGATCGCGGCATCGGCTTTCTGGATGCTCCGGTGTCGGGGATGCAGGCGCGCGCCGAAGCAGGCACCTTGACCATCATGTGCGGGGGCGACCCGGGCCTGTTCGAAACGGTCAAGCCGCTGCTGCAGCGCATGGGCAATGACGTGCTGCACATGGGAACCGCCGGGACGGGGCAGTTGGCCAAGCTGGTCAACCAGCTGCTGTTCGACGTGAACTGTGCGGCGCTGGCGGAAATACTGCCGATGGCCTGCCGCATGGGCCTGGACCCGGAAAAGGCGGCCCATGTCATCAACAGTGGAACCGGCCGCAGCTACGCCTCGGAATTCTTCCTGCCACGCATTCTGCTGGGCCACTTCACCGATGGCTATCCGCTGCAAGCGGCCTACAAAGACCTGGTCAGCGCGGCCGAGCTGGGCGCGCGGCATTGCATCCCGATGCCGGTGCTGGCGGCCGCCACGGCCACCTATCAGGCGACCTTGCTGCGCGGGCATGGCGCCGCCGACAAGGGCGCCATGGTGCTGATGTACGAGGATCTGCTCAACGTTCGTTTCAGGAAAGGTGCGCGATGAATTTTCACTCCCAGCTGTTGCAGCGGGCCGAGCAAGGCCGGCCCCTGCGTGTGGGCATCATCGGCGCCGGCAAGTTCGGCTCGATGTACCTGGCTCAGGTGCCCCAGACCCCCGGCATCCACATGGTGGCCATTGCCGATCTGTCGCCCGCCAATGCGCATCGAAACCTGGAACGGATTCACTGGCCCAGCGAACGGGCCCAGGCGCGCTCGCTGGACGAGGCCGCCAAACTGGGCACGACGTTCGTGGGCGACGACTGGCAGGCGATGATCGCGCATCCGGGCATCGACATCGTCATCGAATGCACCGGCAACCCGATCGCTGCCGTCGAGCACTGCCTGGAAGCCTTCCGGCAGGGCAAGCACGTCATCAACGTCACGGTGGAAGCCGACGCCTTTTGCGGCCCGTTGCTGGCGCACCGGGCCATGCAGGCCGGGGTGGTCTATTCCCTGGCGTATGGCGACCAGCCCGGCCTGGCGTGCGAGTTGGTGGATTGGGCACGCACCTGCGGCTTTCCCATCGTGGCGGCGGGGCGCGGACACAAGTGGCTGCCCAAGTTCCGCGAATCCACGCCCGATACGGTCTGGGACCATTGGGGCGTCACCGCCGAGCAGGCGCGCATCGGCGGCATGAACCCGAAAATGTTCAATGCTTTCCTGGACGGCTCCAAGCCCGCCATCGAGAGCACGGCGATCGCCAACGCGACGGGGCTGCACGCACCCGCCAACGGCCTGAGCTTCCCGCCCGCATCGGTCGAACAGATTCCGACCGTCATGCGCCTGCGCAGCCAAGGCGGCGTGCTGGACCAGACCGGCGTGGTCGAAGTGGCATCGTCGCTGCATCCCGATGGCCGTTCGGTGGGGTACGACATCCGCAAGGGCGTCTGGGTGTGCGTCGAGGCGCCCAACGACTATATCGCCCGCTGCTTCAAGGAATACCAGGTGTTCACCGACCCGGAAGGGCGCTGCATGGTGCAGTACAAGAAGTGGCACCTGATCGGCCTGGAATTGGGCATCTCGGTGGCCAACGTCGGTTTGCGCGGCGAACCCACCGGCGTGGCGCGCTGCTTCAACGCCGACGTGGTCGCCACCGCCAAGCGAGACCTGAAGCCCGGTGAAGTGCTTGACGGAGAAGGGGGCTACACCGTGTTCGGCAAGCTGTTCCCGGCCCGCGACTCGGTGGCGCGGCGCAACGTGCCGCTGGGCCTGGCGCACGACCTGAAACTGATCCGGCCCGTGCCCAAGGACCAGCCCTTGACCTGGGACGACGTGCGGATCGACGACACCCTGACCGCCTACCGCGTACGCAAGGAAATGGAGCAGCTGTTTCCGCAGTCCTGAACGCCCCTGAATGTGCGCAGGCGCACGAAAAATAGAAACAGGGCGCGGGGCCGCCCTGGCAATCCCCAAGAGGAGACAACCCATGAAGATATCGGCTCTACGAGTCGCGGCGACGCTCGCCCTGACTCTCACGCAACCGGCGGTCGCGGCGGACAACGATTATCCGCGTCGCCCCGTCACCATCGTGGTGCCCAGCTCGCCGGCCGGGTCCACGGACATCGTCGCGCGCCTGCTGGGCGAGCAGCTGACCAAGGGGCTGGGCCAGCCGGTCATCGTGGAAAACCGGCCGGGCGCCAGCGGCAATATCGGCACGGAATACGTCGCCCGTGCGCCGGCAGACGGCTATACCCTGCTGCTGCAATACTCGGGCTATCACGTGGGCAACCCGGCACTGTTCAAGGATATCCGGTGGAAACCGGCGGACTTTGCACCGGTCGCCCTGGTCATGCGCGCCCCGCACGTCATCGCCGTGAGCGGCAAGCTGCCCGTCCATTCCCTGGCAGAGCTGATCGCCTATGCCAGGAAAGACAACCGGGGGCTGTTCTACGCCTCGTCGGGCAACGGATCGATCCAGCACATCGCGGGGGAAATGTTCGGCAGCGCCGCCGGGGTGCCGATGACCCACGTGCCCTACAAGGGCGCGGGGCCGGTCGTGGCCGACCTGATCAGCGGCCAGGTCGATATGTTCATCACCACGCCGCCCTCGGTCATCAGCCAGGTTCGCGCCGGCAAGCTCAAGGCGCTGGCCTACGCCGGCTCAATGCGCAATCCGTCGATGCCGGAGGTGCCCACCACGGCGCAGGCGGGGCTGGCCGGCTACGAAGTGGAGTCCTGGTTTGCGGTCTTTGCCCCGGCAAAAACCCCCAAGCCGGTGATCGACAGGCTGACCGACCAGCTGCGCAAGATCGTCGCCAGCGACGGCTACAGGAAGCAGATGGACGAACAGGGCGCCTTCGCGGCGTTCATGGGGCCGGACGAATTGGGTCAGTTCGTGGACCAGGAGCTGGCGACGTGGGCCCGGGTGATACGGGATAGCAATGTGACGACGCAGTAGGGGCGGGGGCTGGCGGCGCAGGCTGACGGCGGTCGTGGACAGGTCCACGGCGGTGACCCGGCGGCAGCGGCCGGCCAGCCGCAAGGGCGGCAACCCTGCTGCAGTACACAGAGCGCTCGCCCGAGCAGGGCGTCTTTGCCACGGCGATCGAAGGCGTGGCAATCCTGCGGTCCGACCGGCCCAAGCCGCCGGTGCACATGATCTCGCGGCCCGCCCTGTGCATCGTGGCGCAAGGGGCGAAATGGGCAACCTTCGGCACGAACCAATTGGAATACCGAGCGGGGCAGGCGCTTGTCGTCGGCATCGAAACGCCTTCTGTGGGACGGGTCTTCGAAGCCAGTCCGGGCCAGCCGTGCCTGGTGCTTGCGCTTGAACTGGACCTCGGGATCATCCGCAGCGTCATCGAAGAACTGGAGGACCCTCCCGTCCTGGCGGGAGACCCGGGCTGCGGCGTGTGGGTCGCCGATATCGGGGGCCCGTTGACCGATTGCGCCGTGCGGCTCGTTCGGTTGATGGATACGCCGAAAGCCATCCGGATGGTCTATCCGCTCATCATCCGCGAAATCTGCTATTGGTTGCTGGCCGGTCCGAAAGGGGGGGAGGTCGCGCGCCTTGCCTTGGCCAGCCCCTCACAAGGCGTGATCGCCGCCATGCATCGGCTGCGGATGAATTTCCGTACCCCCATGAAGATCGAAGATCTGGCGGACGTGGCGCAGGCTGATGTTCCTGGGCGGCATGAATGTCGAGAGCGCGGCCTTCACGGTGGGCTATGAAAGCCCATCCCAGTTCAGCCGTGAATATGTCCGCATGTTCGGCGCACCGCCCAAGCGGGATGTGAGCCGGATGAAGACCGTGCTGATGCAGCGGCAGGGTCCCGAAATGCCGGTCATGTAGCCGCGCCCGCTCGACGCCCGCAAAACAGGGCGCGCGCGGGCGGGGCCGGTCGGCCCGGCATCTTGGCACCGCTCAGGCCGCCTTGCGGTTGGTGATGAAGCCTTCCTGCTTGCCCAGCACGGCGGCGGGATGGTGCAGGTCTTCCTGCCAGAGCAACGATTCCATGAAGATGTTCAGGGGCTGATCCTGCACGGTCAGCTCGTACACATAGTCATCGTAGGATGCATGGTTGTGCACGGCCCAGCCCGGCGCCGACAGCATCAGGTCGCCGGCCTTCCACTCGTAGCGATTGCCCGCCACGCTGCTGTAGCCACTGCCCGAGAAGTAGTAGTTGATCGCGGCCGAGACGTGCCGATGCGGGCGGTCGATGATCTTCGGCGGCCGGATCGTCATGGTCGCGAAGAAGTTGGGGGTGATGCCGTTGAAGCGGCCGGTGGCGGGGTTGTAATACATATACAGGCGCCGGCCCACGTATTCCTTGCCCAGCGCTTCCAGCTTGTCCAGCTGCGGCTTGACCTGGTCCCACGCGAAATGCAGGGTGCGTGAATCCACCGCGGTCGGGTTGATCAGGGTTTCGTAGGGCATCAGCAGCCCGCCGTCGTCGTTGATGGGGAAGATGCCGAAGGGGTTGCGGCGGCGCGGGTCGTCGGACGCTTCGCGCTGGCCCGTGCCGGCGCGCGCGTTCATGTCCGGCTGTCCGTCGGTCACGTATACGTCCATGAACTGCAGCAGCGGCACGTTGGAATAGGTCAGGCGCACCTGCAGGTCCCGGCCGTCGTTGTAATGGCTGTACGGCGTGTAGCTGGGATGGTTCCAGACGTCATATTGCTTGAAAGCCACCTGCTTGCCGCCCACGTCGGTCACGCCCTGGCCGCGGATGCAGAAATTGACTTCCGTGGCGTTGTGGCGAAAGGGCAGAGTGCGCTCGCCGGGCTTGAGTACCGACAGGCGCACCTGGATGCCCGGCGCCATGCCGGGCGCGAATTCGCGCGCGTTCGGATGCGCGATCAACGATTCGCGGCGTCCCGAGGCCGGCAGCGGCGAGGCGGCCAGGCGCTCGACTTCGGCGTCGATCTCTTCCTTGGTCACCACGATGGGGGCCCACTGCGTGTTGTACGAAACGGGCGGTTCGCCGTTGCAATCAAGGAAGCGGCCGTTGAGTCGCTCGAATTCGCGGGTGTATTCGTTCATGGTTCGATCTCCGGGTGGGATGTTCGTAGCGGATCTGTGTATCGAGAGTCGGGCTGTCGGGGCACGCCAGCGGTATGACGTCGAGATTGCCGTGGTTGTCTGGCGGGCTCAGGCGCGTTGCGCCAGCGGCGTCGCGAAAAAGCGTGGCTTGCTCTTGACCGGCGCGGCAATGGCGCGGCCGGCGCCTTGGTCGCGGGCGCGTTGCAGGATTTCCACCCCCAGCGCCAGGTCGGACAGGCCCATGCCCATGGCTTTGAACAGCGTCAGGTCGGCGTCGGCCGGACGCCGCGCACCGTCGTGGATGCGTTGCGACAGGGTCTGCACCCCCTGCCAGTCTTCGCCGTAACGGGTACGGAACTCGCGCGACAGCCGCTGTGTGCTGGACAGGTCGTCGACGGCCACGACGTCGGCGCGGTCGAATACGTCCTGGCAGAATTCTTCGCGGTCGGGGGCGATGGCGCCGATGGCGTTCAGATGCGCGCCGCGTGCAAGCATGGCGGCGTCCACGAAGGGGGCGCTGGCGCGGGTCGCCACCGTGACCACGTCGGCGCCGTCGCAGGCGGCGGCCATGCTGCCGACGGCCGTGGCGCGCAGTCCGCACTCGGGAAAGGCCTCCTGGATGCGGGCGGCGAAGGCCTCGCGCGAGGCCGGCGTCGGACTGTAGACGCGTACCTCGTCAATGTTGCGCACGGCCAGCACGGCGGCGACTTGCGACAGGGCTTGCTTGCCGGTGCCGGCCATGGCCAGCACGCGCGCATCCGGCCGGGCCAGCCAATCGGTGGCGACGCCCGTGGTGCCGCCGGTGCGCAGGTTGCCCAGCGCGAAGGCCTCGATGATGGCGGCCAATTGCCCGTCGTCGGCATTCCACAGCAACAGCAGCGGGCAGGTGCCGCCCTCGGTGTGGGCCCACGTCTTGGTGCCCACGTAGTTCCCCAGCCGCGCGCCCAGCGCATGCAGATTGTTGTGGCCGAACTGCAGCATGGTTTTTGGCATGCTGGCTGCCAGGCCCTGGGCCTGCAGGCTGAGGCCGGTGCTCAGCGCGGGGATGGCCTCGGCCAGCGTCAGCAGCGAGGTGACCTGGGCTTCGGTGATCCACACGGGGTCCGTATTCGTCATCATTGATTTCCTTGCTTGGGGGGCGCGGGGGCGGCCGGCGAGGCGCCTGCCGGGGTGTCGGCGCCAAAGCCGTCTTCCCAGATCGAGGGAACCGGCGGGCGCAGACCGAAGGTATTGACCACCAGCGCGTGGGTGACATAGCGGCCGATCAGCATGGCAATGGCGACGGCCTGGCTGGCGGGCAGCAGCGTCGCCAGCGACTTGAAATCGTCCTGCGCCTGCAGGCCGCGGGTGCGCACCGCGGCCATGACGTAGCGCTGCACGGCGCGTTCCGGTTCGGACAGCAGCGCTGCCGTGTCGGGTTGCAGGCGTTCGACTTCCCGCACCCACTCGCGGCCCAGGCCCAGCCGCACGCACAGGCGTTCGTGCTGGTGGCGTTCGTAGGCGTTTTCCATCAGCGTGGCCGTGGTCAGCACCGTGGTCTCGGCCAGGTTGTCGGGCAGCGCGTCTTTCAGCGACTCGGTAAAGCGCATGAAGTCCAGCAGCACGTCAGGCGCGTGCGCACTGACCTGGAACAACTCTCCCAGGTAGCCCAGGCGGCGCACGCGCGGCGTCAGGTAGTCGGCCAGGTCGGGCCGCATGTCTTCGAGTTGCAAGCGGGCAATGGCGTGGCTCATGATCGTCAGTCGATGGTGATGTGATATTGGTCGGCCATCTGCTTCCACTTCACCAGTTCTTCGGCGATCTGTTTTTGCAGTTCAGGGCCGGTCAGGGTCTTGGGCACGAACAGGCGATCGGACAGCGCGGTCTGCGTGGCCTTGTCCTGCGCCAGCGCCATGAACTCCTTGCGCAGCTCGTCGACGATGGGTTGCGGGGTCTTCGCGGTCACGAAAAAACCCAGCCAGACGGCGAAGTCGTAGTCCTGAAAGCCGGGCAGCTCGGCCAGGGCCGGCACGTCGGGATGGAAGGGCACGCGATTCTTGGTGGCCACGGCCAGCAGGCGGATCTTGCCGGTCTTCAACTGCGGGCTGATGTTCGAGATGGCATTGAATATCACGGGCACCTGGCCGCCGATGCCGTCCGTCAGTGCGGGCGCGCAGCCCTTGTAGGGCACGTGGACCATGTCGATGCCGGCGCGATGCGCGAATTCCACGCCGGCGAAGTGCTGCGCCGTGCCGGTGCCGCAGGACGAAAAGCTGAGCGTGCCGGGATGGGCGCGGCCATAGGCGATCAGTTCCTGCACCGAATTGACCGGCAGCTTGGTGCTGACGGCCAGCGCCACCGGCGTTTCGGCGATGGCCATGATGGGCGTCAGGTCCTTTTGCAGATCGAATTTCTGCGCCACGCCCAGCGCGGCGTTCACCGTCATGGTGTTGTTGCCGATCAGGATGGTCTCGCCATTGGGGGCCGAGCGCGCCACGTAGTCGCTGGCGATGTTGCCCGATGCGCCCGCGCGGTTTTCCACCAGGAAAGTCTGCTTGAAGATATCGCCCAGCCGCGGCGACAGCATGCGGCCGATCACGTCCGTGCTGCCGCCGGGCGGGAAGGCCGAGATCATCGTCACCGGGTGCTCGGGATACCCGGCATGGGCGGCGCCGGCCAGCATCAAGGTCAGGCCAAGCCGCGCGGCCCAGTGGATGGCGCGGCGACGCGGGGATGGCTGCAGGCGGCGGGGGCGTTCCGTCATGGTTTGTCTCCTTGGGGGTGTGGGTTTTTGTTGCCCACTTCGTGTTGTGATTGCTGACCTCATCGTAGAATCGCAATCAACCTATGTATAGATTGATTTACAATCAATCAACTACCATGGTGATCGAACGCCGAAGAACCGCTACCGCCGGGCGCGCCGCGCTGCCGGCCAGGAAAAGCCGAAGTATGGAAAACCGACGCAAGAAGACGGCCACGCGGACGGCCGACGACAACGACCCGGCCGGCGGCACGCTGGTCGATGCGCGCACCGCCATCGAGCGCCTGGGGATCAAGATGCAGACCTTGTACGCCTACGTCAGCCGCGGCTGGGTGCGCGTCGTGCCCGCCGTGGGCGGCAAGGGCAACCTGTACTACGTGGAAGACCTGGACGCTTTGGCGGCGCGCGGGCGGGGCCGTTCCATGACCGGCGCGGGCGCCGAACGCATGATCCGCTGGGGCGGCAACGCCGTCATGCAGACCTCGATCACCGCCATCGGCCCCGATGGCCCGCGCTATCGCGGCAAGCCCGCGGCCGAACTGGTGCTGCACCATCGCACCTTCGAGGATTGCACCGAACTGCTCTGGAACGGCATGCTGCCCGACACCTCGGTGGCGTGGCAGCCCGCCCGGCCCGGCGCCGGCTTCCAGGCCCTGGCCGACGGCATCGTGCAGGTGGCGGCGCGCAATCACTCGCGCCGTCTGCTGTCGGTGGCGGTCGAGGCCTATGCGGCCAGCCTGGGCCGCAATCCCGAACTGGCGCTGGGCGCGCCCACCCTGGCCGCGCGCCAACTGATCCAGGCCATGGCCGCGGCCACCGGGCTGTTGACCTCCCGGCCCACCTATGCGCTGAACGAGGCGCCGCAATCGATCGCGCAGATCCTGGCCATCAACCTGCGCGTGGGCGACTCGCCCGAACACCTGCGCCTGCTGGATGCGGCCTTGATCCTGAGCGCCGACAACGAACTGGCGCCCGCCACGTTTGCCGCGCGCATCGCCGCGTCGGCAGCGGCCGACCTGTTCTCTTGCGTGACGACGGCGCTGGGCGCCTTCGAGGGCATGCTCACGGGGCTGGGTTGCGAACAGGCCGAGTCGGCGCTGGGCCAGGCGCGGTCGCGCGACGCCTATCTCGATCATCTGAAGAGCCTGCTGGCGCGCAAGAGCCCCGTGCCGGGGTTCGGGCATCCTATCTATCCCGACGGCGATCCGCGCGCCATCCTGCTCCTGGACCTGGTGCGAGAGGTCGCACCCGCCGGCCCGCGTGGCGAGCTGGCCTTGCAGGGGGTGGACCAAGCCAGCAATGAACTGGGCCTCAAGCCCAACTTGCCGCTGGCCCTGGCGGTTCTGGCGGCGGTGCTGGACGCGCCCGCAGGCGCGGCCGGCGCGCTGATGTCGGTGGGGCGCGCGGCAGGTTGGGTGGCGCATGCGCTGGAGCAGCGCCTGGCCGGCTTCCTGGTGCGGCCGCGCGCGCGGTACATCGGGCCGACGTAGGCGGGGGGGGGCCTTTGCGCGCGGCTTGCCAAGGCCCGTGCCGTCCGGTCCGCGTCAGTGGCCGCGCCCCAGCGCCTTGGTCATGGTCTTGGCGTATTCACGCGCCACGCGCGCATCGATCACGGCGACGTTGCCCGCCTTCACCGCGGCAATGGCCTCATCCAGCGCACGGGCCAGCTCCTGCGCGGTCTGTACCGGCCCCCAGCCCAGCGCCCCTTGCGCGCGCGCCATGCCGGCCAGATCGATCTCGGGTCCTTCGATGCGCTGGCCGATCCATTTGTTCTCCACCGGACGCGCGCGCATCTGCGCCACCTTTTCCTGGTGCACTTCGTCGTTGAAGAACGACCGGTTGTTGGCCACGATGACGAGCAGGCCAATGCCATAGCTGACAGCGGTCCACAGCGCCGTTGCGCCCATCAGAAAGTCGCCGTCGCCCAGCACCGCGACCGGCAATCGCGGCGTGCCGCGCAGACCCAGGGCCGCGCCGACCGCCATGCCCGGGCCCGAGCCGATGCCCCCGCCACCGTCATAGCCCAGGTAATCAAGGGGATGCGCCAGCGGATGCGCATCGCCGGGCCAGCCCAGGTTGGCGCGGATCAGGCAGGCCGGCGCATGGCGGCGCAGGCGCTGGCTGATCGTGCCGGCGAAGACGGCCAGCGACATGTCTTGGGCGGCGTCACCGGATTGCGCGGGCAGCGTGTCGGGCTCGGCGGGCAGGTCGGCCGCGGCCATGCGCGGATCGCCCAGGTCGCGCAGCGCGTCCAGCGTCTGTGCCACGAATTCGTCGGGGTCGCACAACAGATAGGTGTCTGCGCTGACCAGCGCCTGATGTTCGCCGCCAAAGCCGTTGTGCAGCACCTGGTCCAGCGATACCTGCATGACATGGGCCGGCACGTGTTCCGCACCCCAGGCCGAGCGTAGCGTGCCGGCCAGGTCCACCCAATCCAGGCTGAGCACCACGTCGGCCTCGCGCAGGGCCTGAAGGCCTTCGTCGGCCATGAAGAACGAAGGCGTGGTCCCGTGCAGCGGATGGCGCGTCGGAAACGCCGCGCCGACCTTGAAGTCGGTCAGCACCGTGGCGGCGCAGTGTTCGGCCAGTGCGACGCGGCGCTGCCAGTCGGCTTCGTCGCGCGACACCCGGCCCATCAGAATGACCGGCCGTCTGGCCGAATACAGCCGCTGCGCCGCGTCGCGTGCCAGACGGTCGGCGATGCCCGGGCGCGCGGGCGGCGCGTGGCGCGCCAGCGGCAGCAGGGGCGGGGCTTGCGTGCAAGGCGCTTCCTGCAGCGCGCTGTCAAAGCACACGTAGACCGGGCCTTGCGGCTGCATCGTGGCAATCTGCCGCGCGCGCAGCACCGCGTCGCGCGCGCCTTCCAGCGAAGAGGGCTCTGCATCCCATTTGACGAACGAGCGTACCAGCGCACCCTGGTCCTTCGAGGTGTGCAACCAGTCGATCCACGGACGGCGGCGCGCGGAGTCGACCGGCCCCGTGGCGCCGAACACCAGCACCGGCACACGGTCGCAATAGGCGTCGAAGATGGCCATCGAACCGTGCATCAGTCCCACGTTGGCGTGCAGGATCGCGCCCATGGGCCGGCCCGTCACCTTGGCATAGCCGTGCGCGATGGCGACGGCGTGTTCTTCGTGCAGCACCGTCAGCATCTTGGGCGATTCGTCGCCCAGGTAATTGACCAGGCTGTCGTGCAGGCCGCGGTAGCTGGCGCCCGGATTGAGCGCCACATACTCCAGGCCGAGGTGACGCATCAGCGCGGCCAGGTAGTCGCTGCCCCACTGGGGCGGGGGAGTGTCCGGGTGAGACGTGGCGTGCGTGGGAGTAGACATCGAAGGTTCAATCCAGGGTGACGTTGACATTCTTGATCTGCGTGAATTCCAGCAGCTCTTCCTTGCATTCCTCGCGGCCGACGCCCGACTGCTTGTAGCCGCCGAATGGCGCGCCGAGGAAGTGCGCCGAAGATCCATTGATCCATACGTAGCCGGCCTGCACGCGCGCCGCGGCGCGATGCGCGGTGCGCAGGTCGGTTGTCCAGATCGATGCGGTGAGGCCGTATTCCACGCCGTTGACCGCGGCGTACAGGTCTTCCTCGTTCGACCACTTCAGCACCGACAGCACCGGGCCGAAGATCTCCTCGCGCGCCACGCGCATGGTCGGGGTGACGTCGGCCAGAATGGTCGGCTCGACGAAGTAGCCCTGGGCCAGGGCGGGATCCTGGCTGCGCTGGCCGCCATGCGCCACCCGCGCGCCTTCGGCGACCGCCGAGTCCACATAGGACAGCGTCTTGTCCAGTTGCTGGCTCGACACCAGCGCGCCCATGGTCGTGCGCATGTCGGTGGGCAGGCCCGGCGTATGCAGTTCCCCGGTCAGCCTGACGATGCGCGCCAGCACGTCGTCGTGGATGGACTCGTGCAGGAACAGCCGGCTGGTCGACCCACACGACTGGCCGCACCAGGTGAAATTCATGCCACGCACCGCGCCCAGCGCCATCTTGTCCAGGTCGGCGTCGGGGTAGACGACCATCGCGTTCTTGCCGCCCAGTTCCAGCAGCACCTTCTTCAGGTCGTCCGCCGCTGTGCGCATCACCGCCTTGCCCGCATTGACGCTGCCGATCAGCGCCACCGCAGCCACGTCCGGATGCGCCGACAACGCGGCGCCCGTGTCGCGGTCGCCGGTCAGGCAGTTCAGCACGCCGGGCGGAAAGAGGTCGGCAATCAGTTCGAACAGCCGCAGCGTCGACAAGGGGGCCTGCTCGGGCGGTTTGACGATGACGGTGTTGCCGGCGGCCAGCGGGGCTGCGATCTTGCCGGCCGCGAACATGAACGGATGGTTGAACGGAATGATGCGCGCCACCACGCCCAGCGGCTCGCGCAGCGTGTAGTCCAGCGAGCCGTTCAGGGTGGGGATGGTCTCGCCCTTCAGCTCCATGACCAGGCCGGCGAAATACTCCAGCTGCGTGGCGGCGAACACCGCGTCGTCCTGCATTTGCTTGACCGGATTGCCGCAATCGACGGCATCGATCAAGGCCAGTTCCAGGCCATGCGCACGGATGACCGCCGCGGCCTGGCGCAGCAGCGCGGCGCGGGTCAGCGGCGGCGTTTCGCGCCATGATGCGAAGGCCTGCCTGGCTGCCGCCACCGCGGCATTGACGTCGGCGGCGTCGGCCACCGCATAGCGGCCCAGGTCGGCCTGCGTGCCAGGGCTGTGGCTATGCGCGTAGTTGCCGCTGCCGGGCGGGTGCCACGCGCCGCCGTAATACAGGTCGCGATGGGTGGGCAGGGCGTGGGGCACCTGCGCGGACAGGTCGGGACCCAGGTCGGTAGTGATCATCGATGTGCTCGCTGACGGGCCGGCTTGCGCGAAGGAATGCGGAGTGCGCGCGGACGGCGGGGGTGATGAAGAACGGATAGGCTATTCAGTGGATTGATAGCGGTCAATCTTGATTTGAAATCAATGTATAGCTGGAGGACGGCGGACGGCATGACGCGGCCAGGGATCCGGGCGCGGACGTGCTGGCCCGAGTCGACGACCAAGGCCAGCCGTTCGACGGCTATTCCGAGCGAAACAGGGAAGTGCCCGTCGTCCTGGACGAGACCCGGGTTTTCGAATGACGCCCGAGTATTCGCGAGATCCCTCTGTCGAGGCCACTTTCCCCCCGTTCAGGGTATCCCCCAATTAAATTCCTCTTGCGGAAAATCAATAGCCTATAGGACACTTTGTGTCATATCCGCATCCAAGCGGCGGACACAAGGGGAATGGCATGAAACGCAAGATCATGGCGGCCGCGCTGGCGTTGGCCGCGGGGCTGGGCGGCACGGCGCAGGCAGCTTTTCCGGATCATCCGGTCCGGCTGGTGGTGCCTTTCGGGGCCGGCGGCATCACGGATATCGTGGCGCGGCAGGTGGGCAAGGGCATGGGCGATGCGCTGGGCCAGAGCGTGGTGGTGGAAAACCGGCCGGGCGCGGGCGGGGTGATCGCCGCTCAGGTGGCGGCCACGGCGGCGCCTGACGGGTATACGATTTTCATGGGCACGGTGGGCACGCAGGTGGTGAACCCGCTGATCTACGCCAAGCTCAGCTACGACCCGGACAAGTTCGTGCCGGTGGGGCTGGTGTCCGGGTCGCCGTATCTGCTGGCGGTGCGCGGCGATCTGCCGGCGGCGAATTTCGGCGAGTTCGTGGCGTATGCCAAGGCGCATCCGGCCAAGCTGAATTTCGGGTCGGCGGGCACGGCCAGTTCGCCGCACCTGGGGCTGGAATTGCTGAAGCTGACCGCGGGCGTGGATATCGTGCACGTGCCGTTCAAGAGCGGCAGCGAGGCGGTCAATGCGGCCATCGGCGGGCAGGTGGATGTGGTGATGGACGCCAGCCCGGTGATCATGCCGCACGCGGCATCGGGCAAGCTGCGGGCGCTGGCGGTGGCCTCGGACCAGCGCTTGCCGTCGGCGCCGCAGGTGCCGTCGTCCAGCGAGGCCGGCGATGCCGCCTTGCAGATCAGTTCGTGGAATGCGTTTTTTGCGCCCGCGGGTACGCCGCCCGCGGTGCTGGAAAAGTTGAACGCGGCGCTGCGCCAGACACTGGCCTCGCCCGACCTGAAGGCGCGCCTGGCGGCGCAGGGCACGCAGCTGTACACCGGCGCGCCTGACGAATACGCGCGTTTCATCGCGGCCGAGAAGGCGAAGTGGGCCGAGATCGTGAAACGCGCCGATATCAAGATGGATTGACGATGGCAACGTCCGAGACGAACCCGATGATGCCGCAAATAGAGACTACGCCGATGCACACGGTGAACGAGACGACCCCGGCCCTGCATCCGCTGGCCGGCAAACCCCTGGAACTGGCGGACACGCTGCGCTCGGGCAACGCCTGGAAGATCCGGCTGGCCTGCGGTTTCATGGGCCTGGCGCTGACGCGCCGCACTTTCGACATCGTGCAGGGCGATCTGGAAACCGAGGCCTTTGGCCGCATCAATCCGTGGCGCCAGGTGCCGGCGCTGCTGACGCCGGAAGGCGAGTGGCTGGCCGAGTCGCAGGCGATCCTGTGGTATCTGGGCCGCGGCACGCCCTGGCTGCCGGAGGGCCGGCTGGAACAGGCGCAGGTGGCCAGCTGGCTGAGTTTCGAGCAGACCCAGCACATGCATGCGTACGCCCAGCCGCGGCTGTTGATCCATCTGCGCCGGACGGCGCGGGTGGACGACCCGGCCATGGTGCAGTGGCGCGCCATCGGCCTGCGCGCAGCGGCCTGGATGGATGCGCACCTGGCGGGCCGCTCATTCCTGGTGGGCGATGCGCCGACCATCGCGGACATTGCGCTGTACCCCTACACCAGCATGGCGGACGAGGGCGGCTACGACCTGTCCGCCTTTACCCATATCAGTGCCTGGCTGGCGCGCATGCGCGCCTTGCCGGGCTTTACGCCGTTGTTGGAAACGGCATAGAAAGGAGTCGAGATGGCCGATACGATGCACTTGGGCAAGGACGAATTGATACAGCGGGCGCAGGCCGACATGCAGCGCAAGCTGGATACGCCGGACTGGACGCTGCGCGAGCGCCTGGCGCTGACCTGCCGCATTCTGTTCGACGGCGGGCACGATTCGGGCCTGGCGGGCCAGATCACGGCGCGCGCGCCGGAGCCCAACCGTTATTACACGCAGCGCCTGGGCCTGGGGTTTGACGAGATCACGGCGGGCAACCTGCTGGTGGTGGACGAAGACCTGCAGGTGCAGGAAGGCGGCGGCATGCCGAATCCGGCCAACCGCTTTCATTCGTGGATCTACCGGGCGCGGCCGGACGTGAACTGCATCATCCACACGCACCCGCTGCATGCCGCGTCGCTGTCGATGCTGGAAGTGCCGCTGGAAGTCTCGCACATGGACAACTGCCCGCTGTATGGCGACGTGGCGTTCCTGAAGGACTGGCCGGGCGTGCCGGTGGGCAACGAGGAAGGCGTGATCATCTCGGGCGCGCTGGGCGACAAGCGCGCGATTCTGCTGTCGCACCACGGCATGCTGGTGGCGGCGGGCACGGTGGAAGAGGCCTGCGTGCTGGCATTGCAGTTCGAACGCGCCGCGCGCATGCAGCTGCTGGCGATGGCGGCGGGCAAGATCCAGCCGATTCCGCCGGCGCTGGGCCACGAGGCGCACGACTGGATCCTGACGCCCAAGCGTTCGCAGGTGGGTTTTGCGTATTACGCGCGGCGGGCACTGCGCCAGCATCCCGACGTGCTGGGCTGAAACTCGACGAAGCCGTCGGTTTAGGGCATGCTTACCGGTCGTTACCGTGCCCTTTGCCGCCCATGATCGACCTGCCTCACCGTTTGCGCACGTTGCGTCGCCAGCAGTCCCTGTCCCTGGAACAGCTGGGCGAACGCACGGGCCTGACCAAAAGTTATCTCTCCAAGCTCGAACGCGGGTTGAGCGAGCCGTCGATTTCGACCGTGCTGCGCCTGGCTGAAGCCTATGGCGTGGGGGTGTCGCAATTGGTGGGCGGGGGCGACGGCGAAGCGCAGGACGAGGTCGTGAGCCTGGTGCGCGTGGCCGACCGCGAGGTCCTGCAACGCCGCGGCCTGGGTAGCGAATACCACTACGAGTCGCTGGCCGGGCGCCGCAAGGTCAAGGCCATGGAGCCCTTCCTGGTGCATCCGCCGCGCGAATTTCCCGATGCCTCGGCGGTGTTTCCGCACCCGGGCGAGGAATTCCTGCTGGTGCTCAAGGGCGCCATCGAGGTGCAGGTGGGCGAACGCGAGTTTCGCCTGGATGCCGGCGATTCGCTCTATTTCGATTCCGAACTGCCGCATCGCATGCGCACGGTCAGCCGCGGCGCGGCCGAAGTGCTGGTGGTGGCGGCGCATTGATTTCCAAGGAAAGCGCTTTGAAGCACGATCAATCGCGGCTGGTCCGCATCGATGCCGGCCCCATGAAGAACCCGGTGCCGGGCAAGCCCAAGCGGCCGATTTCCGGCGATGCGGCGTTTCGCACCGTGACGGCCTTTGAAGGCAACGCGGGCCGCGCCGAAGCCGGCGTGTGGGAAAGCACGGCGGGCAGCTTCCAGTCCAACACCACGGGCTACATCGAATTCGGCTACATCGTCGAAGGCGCGGCGCGCCTGGTCGACCCGGACGGCACGGTGCACGCGCTGACCGTGGGCGAGGCCTTCGTGATGCCGGAAGGCTATACCGGCCGCTGGGAAGTGGATACGTTCGTCAAGAAGATCTATTTCATCAGCCGCACGGCGTAAGGTCTGGCTACGGCGGCGTCGGCCGCTGCGGATACGCCGACGTGCCGAAGGTATTGCCCATGCGGTTGCCGATGGTGGCCGGCGTGGGCAGGCCCATCTGGTTGGGCGGCTTTTGCGTGATGGCCTCGGACCCCAGCGTGGCCGGCGGCTTGGGCGCGGCGTCGGGCGCCATCTTCTGGTTCAGGCAGTCATACGACAGCGCGCGGTAGCCGTTGACCTCGGTGTCGATGCAGGCGCCGGGGGCGGGCTTGGGCGGGGTTGCCGTGGACGCGGCGGGCGCCACGGGCTGCGGCTGCGCCGGGGCTTGGGCCCAGGCCGCCAGGGGCGGGGCCGCCAGCGCCGCCAGCAACAGCAGGCAGGCGCGATCCGGAATCAGGCTGAATGGGCGCATGCGGGTTCCTTGGAAAAGGCCCGGCGGCCAGTTGCCGCCATGCAATCAGTATAGGGACGGATAACGCCGCGCAGGTGACGTTTGCGTGGCGGCGGGACGGCACGCGTGTGTGGCGTGTCACGATTACGTCATTCTCGCACCCTAGCATGGCGCCTTTCGCATCGAGGCGGGCGCGCGGGCGTTCGCGGCAACAGCCATGCCTGGCAATTTTCCTACGTGTTGGCGTCGATGACCCTGGCCTGTCCGGCAGGCGGGGGCTGGATTCGGCGTGCCTGCCTGGCGCTGGGGCTGTGCGCCCTGGCCGGCGCGGGCGCGGCGCAGACGCCGCCGCGCGAGATCGCGTTTGCCATTGCCGCCCAGCCGCTGGACCAGGCGCTGGCGCAGTACAGCCTGGCCAGCGGTCTGACGGTGCTGGTGGACAGTGCACTGACGGCCGGGCGCGAGGCGCCCGCGGTGGTGGGTACCTATACGCCGGGCGATGCCTTGCGCCGGCTGCTGGCCGGTTCGCCGCTGGCGATCCGCTACGCCAGCCCGCATTCCTTTACGGTGGTGGCGGCGCCGCGCGAGACGGCGCCGGCTCGGCCGGCCAGCGCGGCGCGGCTGCGCGATACGCCGTATGCGGCGGCCCTGCAGGGCGCGCTCAAGCGTGCGCTGTGCAAGGGGCAGGGCGCCGAGCCGGGCGCCTACCGGGCGCTGGTCAAGCTGTGGTTCGACAAGGCCTGGCGCGTCAATCAGGTGGACTGGGTGGCCGATACCGGTTCGGCACCGCTGAACCGGCGGCTGGAAGCGGCGCTGCGCGGGGTGACGGCCGGGCCGCTGCCCGCCGGCATGGCGCAACCGGTGACGGTGCTGTTGCAGCCTGCCGGCGCGGACGACTGCGGCGCGCTGCGAGGAGACGGCCGTGCGGGATGACAAGCCGTCCGGCTCGCTGCGCGCGCTGTTCCTGGAGCGCTACAACGATTTTCGCAGCCAGCTCAAGCGCCGCCTGGGGTCCGAGGACCTGGCGCACGACGCCATGCAGGAAGCCTTTCTGAAGGTCAACGACATGCCGCCGGGCGGGTCGATCCAGCAGCCGGCGGCGTACCTGTTCCGGGTGGCGTTGAACATTGCCGAAGACCAGCGGCGGCGCGATTCGCGGTTGCTGACGGGGGTAGAGATCGCCGAGCTGATCGGCGGCACGGACGAGGCCGAAGACCCCGCGCGCATTGCGCAGGGGCGCAGCCAGATCGACGCCTTTCGCCGCGCGCTGCGGCAATTGCCCGAACGCACGCAGCAGATGCTGATGGCGGCGCGGGTGCATGAGCTGCCGCATGCCGAGATCGCCAAGCGCTACGGGGTGTCGGAACGTATCGTGTCCAAGGAGCTCAAGCGCGCGCTGGAGCATTGCGGCAAGGTGCTGGAGGCGGAAGCCGAGCCGGTGACGCAACCGTCGGGCGCGCAGAAACCGGTGGCACGACAATCCGCCCACCCATCGGCTGTACAGAAGGAAGGACCTCCATGGGAAACACCGCCATGGCGCTGATGATGATGCCGGGCCGCCGCAAGCGCGGCCCAACGCCTGCGGATGCCGCGCGGCAGTGGCTGCTGACGCTGACCTCGGGCCGCGCGACGCAGGACGACGCCGAGGCATTTCGCGCCTGGTTGGGCGCAGATCCGCGCCACGAAGCCGCGTTCGCCGAGCAAAAGCGCCTGTGGCAGGGGCTGGGCCCGGCGGTGCAGGAAGAAATCGCCGCGGCGGCCGCGCGCCGTCCCCGCGTGACGGGCCGCCGGGCGTTCCTGGGCGGCGCGCTGGCAGCGTCGGCCGCCTATCTGGCCTGGCGTCCGCCGCTGGGCTTGTGGCCGGGGCTGGACGAGCTGGGCGCCGACTACCGCACGGCAACGGGTGAACAGCGCCGGGTGGCGCTGGGCGATGCGCTGGAATTCGAGATGAACACGCAGACCCGGATCAACGTGCGGTCCGGGCCGCGCGACGGCGCAGTGATCGAACTGGCGGCGGGCGAGGCGGAAGTTCGCGTGGGCAGCGGGGCGGCCCAGGCGGCGCGCAGCGAGCAGGTGATTGCCGGCGCCGGCCGCATCACCACGCGTCAGGCGGTGTTCAACCTGCGTTACCTGGATGGCGCGGCCAGCCTGTGCTGCCTGTCCGGCACCTTGCAGCTGGCGCATGCGCAAGGAAACTTTGATCTTGCCGCGGGCCAGGAGCTGCGCTACGACGATGCGCGCGTGCTGCCGCCGACCCAGGTGGATACCGAGGCCGTGACGGCCTGGCGGCGCGGCTGGCTGGTGTTTGACCGGGTGCCGCTGGCCGACGTGGTGGACGAGATCAACCGCTACCGCCGCGGCCGCCTGGTGCTGCTGAACAAGCAGCTGGCCCAGCGCCGGGTGCAGGCGCGCTTTTCCCTGGCGCAGGTGGCGGACGCGGAACAGTTGATCCGCGACGCCTATGGCGCCGAGGTGACCCGGCTGCCGGGCGGGGTGGTGCTGCTGTCGTGATTCCATGAATTATTTATGACAGGGTTCCGGTCGGCATTTTTCCATCCGTCTGTCTTGTTCTAGGTGGCGAACACTCGCGATTGGAATAAGGAAGGACGATCATGCAGGCACGGATGGCGCAACGGGACGGCAAGGCAATCATGGCGCGCGCAGCAAGGCGTGGCCGTCCGCAATGGCGTCCGACGCCGCTGGCGCAGGCCGTTGCCGCGCTGCTGATCGCCGGCAGCTGGAGCAGCGCCGCCCAGGCCCAGGCGCGGGCCTTCAGCCCGGGCTGGTTCGCCGACAAGAATGCCGTGCAGTCGACGGCGCAGCGCACCGGCCGCATGCCGGACGGCAGCCTGGCGGGCATCGGCAACGGCGCGCGCCAGCAGGCCGAATCGCGCCAGCAGCTGCAGCGGTCGCTGGGCAACCTGAACCGCACGGCGGCTGCCGTGGCGGCGCAGCAGGCGGCGCAGGCGGCGGCCCGTGCCGCAGCCGCCGCCAATGGCGGCAACGTGCCCGATGGCCTGGTCGAAGGCGGCCTGTGGGAAGCCCGCGGCGCGCTGGCCAAATGGGAAGGCGCCAAGGCCGCCAAGCCCAGCGAGGAAGGCGGCCGCCAGGTCGTCACCATCGAACAGACGCAATCGCGCGCCATCCTGAACTGGGACACCTTCAACGTCGGGCGCAACACCACGGTGCAGTTCAAGCAGGGCGCGGACGACGCGGTGCTGAACCGGGTGGTGGGCGCCAGCGCCAGGCCCAGCCAGATCCAGGGCGCCATCAAGGCCGACGGCACGGTGCTGGTGGTGAACCAGAACGGGGTGATCTTCACCGGCACCAGCCAGGTCAACGCGCGCAACCTGGTGGCTGCTGCGGCCACGATCACCGACGCACAGTTCAAGACCAAAGGCCTGTACGCCGACAACGGCGCGCAGCCGACCTTCACGGACGCGCTGGGCGGCATCGAGGTGCAGGCCGGCGCGCGCTTGCAGACCGCGGCGCCCGGCTCGTCCACCACGGGCGGCGGCTATGTGCTGCTGGTGGGCAAGACGGCGGCCAATGCCGGCACGATCGACACGCCGTCCGGGCAGGCGCTGCTGGCCGCGGGCGACAGCTTCGTCATCAAGCGCGGGCAGGGCACGTCGGGCAACCTGGCATCCACGACCCGGGGCAACGAAGTGACGCCGGCCGGCACGCCCGGCCGCGTCGAGAACACGGGCCTGATCCAGGCGGCGCTGGGCGATGTGACGCTGACCGGCGGCGATGTCGCGCAGCGCGGCGTGCTGCTGTCGAGCACGTCGGTGGATACGCGCGGCACGCTGCACCTGACCGCGACGGGCACGGAGGGCCGCGTGACGGTGGCCGAGAACAGCACCACGGCCATCCTGCTGGACCGCAGCGGCGCGCAGGCGCTGGACAGCCAGCGTGACGGCCTGCGCGTGCCGCCCGCAGCGCAGAGCGATGCGCCGCTGCTGGCGGCGGGCGCCGACCGGCGCGAACTGTCGCGGGTGGAAATCAGCAGTTCGGGTACGGTGGATTTCGCGTCCGGCTCGATCACGCTGGCCACCGGCGGGCAGATCGCGGTGCAGGCGGCCAAGCGCAGCCTGCTGCGCGAGGGCGCGGTGCTGGACGTGGCGGGCGCCGTGGGCGTGCCCGTGGCGATGGAAAACAACAACCTCAAGATCAACGTCCAGGGCAACGAGCAACGCGACGCGCCGGTCAACCGGGAAAGCGGCAAGCTCAACAGCAAGGACGTCTGGGTGGACGTGCGTGACCTGGTGCTGGTGCCGGCCGGCACCAACGGCTACGCGACGGACCGCTGGTACACGGCCGGGGGCCTGCTGGAAGTGAGCGGCTACCTGGGCACGCAGGGGCATGGCGTCAACGAGTGGATGGCGCAGGGCGGCAACGTCGAATTCACGGGGGGCGACGTGGTGACGCGCGCCGGCTCGCAGATCAACCTGTCGGGCGGCACGCTGGATGTGCAGGACGGCATGATCCGCCAGAGCTGGCTGCGCGGCGTGGACGGCAGGCTGTACGAGGTGACGCGCGCGCCGGGCGACCTGGCCTATACCGGCCTGTACCAGGGCTACGAGGCCAGCAGCCAGCGCTGGGGCCAGACGCGCTATTTCTACAACCCGCTGATTGCGCCGCAAGAACGCTTCGAGACCGGCTACACCGTGGGCCGCGATGCGGGCCGCCTTGTGATCGGCACGCGCAGCGCCGTGCTGGAAGGCGAGCTGATCGGCACGACGTTCCAGGGCGATCGCCAGAACGCCGCCGCGCAGGCCGGACTGGATGGCTACCAGCAATCGCAGCGCGCCGTGGCGCGCGGCGCGCAACTGGTGGTGGGCACGTACACGCCATACTACGACAAGCGCACCGGCGCGCTGCAATACGCGTTGGGGCGTGGCGACGGCACGGTCAACCAGGTGGTGCTGTCTGATCGCGTCGACGCGATCGCGGCCGGGCTGGACCTGGCCACGGCGTTGCCCGATGATCGCGCCGGCAAGCTGCTGCTCGACACCACCCGGCTCAATGGCTTTGGGCTGGGCGCCATCAAGATCGCCGCGGGCGCTGTCGCGGTGCAGTCGGACCTGGCCGTGGGGCCGGGGGGCGACATCACGCTGTTCGCGAACAACGTCAACGTGGACGCCGCGCTGACGGCCAACGCCGGCAGCATCCGGCTCGGCAATGTGCTCAATCAGATCTCGTCCAGCGGCCTGGTGGATACGACCGCGGGCGGGACCACTGCCGACGACCGGCTGACGCTGGGCGCGCGGGCGCGCCTGGATACGTCGGGCCTGTGGGCCAACCTGGCGTTGGCGCCGGGGCAGACGGGGGCGTTGCCGTACCTGAACGGCGGCACGGTGTCGCTGCGCAGCAACCGCGATATCGATCTGCAGGCCGGCAGCGTGATCGACGTGGGATCGGGCGCCGCGCTGCGCGCCAAGGGCAAGCTGACCGGCGGCAAGGGCGGCAGTGTGACGGTGGAAGCGGTGCCCGGTGGTGCGGCGGGCGGCGGGCGCGTGGTGCTGGATGCCGCGCTGCGCGGCTATGGGGTGGATGGCGGGGGCACGCTGGCGGTGACGGCGGGCAAGGTGGTGCTGGGCGACCGGCCGGCCGATGCCGGCGATGACGTGCTGGCGCTGGCGGCGCCGTTCTTCCAGCAGGGTTTTTCGCGCTACGAGATCACCGGCAGCGGCGGCGCATCTGTCGCCGACAATGCGCGCATCGACGTGACGATGCCGGTCTACCGGCCGGTGGCCGACGCGGCCGGCTTGGCGACCGGTACGCCGACTGGCGCCGCCCTGGAAACCTGGCTGCCGCCCGTCTACCTGCACAACCCCGTGGCGGGCACGGTGACGCGGCGGCGCGGCGCCAGCCTGTCGCTGCAAAGCGGACGTACCGTGGCGCTGCCCGGGGCGGACGCCGATGCGGCGCTGACGATTGGCCAAGGCGCGCAGGTCGCGGTTGATCCGGGCCAGGCCATCCAGTTGCGCGGCGCAGGCCAGATCACGGTGCTGGGCGCGCTGACGGCGGCCGGCGGCAAGATCGATATCCGCCAACTGCGCCTGGGCGACATCGACGTGGCCGAGTCCATCGAGACGGCCGCGGGCCAGGTGCACAACCGGTCGATCTGGATCGGCGAGCAGGCGGTGCTGAACGTGGCCGGCCGCGCCGAGACCGGCGTGGACACGCAGGGCCGCCGCTATGGCGTGGCCGATGCGGGCGGCGTGATCGTGATCGGCGGCGAGCTCAATCACGACCGCGCCACGGCCACCTCGTCCGACGCCTATGTGGTGATACGGCCGGGCGCCGTGCTGGATGCGTCGGGGGCGAGCGCGGTGGTGGACGTGAACGGCGTGGGGCCGGTGTCGCTGGACCGCAGCGGCGGCCGCATCGCGCTCAGTTCCTACAACGGCCTGTTCCTGGACGGCACCTTCATCGCGCGGGCCGGCGGCGCCACCGCGGCAGGCGGCGCGCTGGACATTGCGCTGGAAACGCCGCTGTACCGTTCGCAGGGCGACAATCCGTCCAACCCGGCCGTGCAGGTGCCGCGCGAAATGGTGCTGGCGGCCGGAGGCAGCAAACCGTTGGCCACGGACCTGAAACCGGGCGAAGGCGCCGACGCGTTGCGCTATGGCCAGACCCGCCTGGATATCGCCCGCTTGCTGGCGGGGGGCGGCTTTGACCAACTGGGTCTGCTGGCCAACGGCCTGATGTCGTTTGACGGCGCCGTGGACATCGCGGTGGCGCAAAGCCTGCGCCTGTATGCGGGCGCCTTCTCGCTGGCGCCGGACGCGGCCGCCACGACCCGTGTCAACCTGGCGGCGTCGCAGGTGCGGCTCTCGGGCCCCGGCAAGTACTACTCGACCAACGGCGTGATCCGGCCGCGCGTGCTGTTCGGCGATGCGCCGTCGGTAGCGGCAGGCGCGTTCACGGTGCACGCCGCCGACCTGCTGGAAGTGGGCAACAGCCTGTCTTTCGGCACTCAGGGCACCATCAACCGCCCGGTGGGCGGCTTGCTGGCGGTGACGCGCACGGGCTTTGACCGAGTCACGCTGGCCAGCGGCGGCGACCTGCGCTTCCTGGCTCGCAACGACGACGAGCCGCGCACGCGGCTCTGGACCCGCGGCGACCTGGACCTGGTCGCCGCGCAGCTGTATCCGGTGACGGGCGCCGAGGCCGAGGTATTGGCCGGCTATACACGCAACCCGATCTCGAATGCCAATGTGTTCGACCCGACCCGCACGCTGCGGGTGGGACGCGCCGGCGGCGCGGATGCGCCGCTGCCGGCGGTGCCGTATTCGGCGTTCGGCTCGCTGCGGCTGGCGGCGGCCACGGTGGAGCAGGGCGGCGTCGTGCGCGCGCCGCTGGGCGCCATCGTGCTGGGCGACGTCAGCGAAACCGTGGGGACGCGGCACCTGACGCTGTTGCCGGGCAGCGTTACGTCGGTCAGCGGCGCCGGGCTGCTGATGCCCTATGGCGGCACCACTGACGGCGTGGCGTACAAGTTCAAGGGCGCGGACGTGTCGCTGGTGGGGGCGGGCGGCGCCATTGGCGCGGGCAGCGGGGCGTCGCTGCGCACGGGCATCACGCTGGGCTTTCGCGACATGGACCTGTTGGCCGGTTCGGTGCTGGACCTGTCGGGTGGCGGTGAACTGACCGGCGCCGGCTTTGTGTCGGGCCGCGGCGGCTCGACCGATGCGCGCTATGCGCCGCTGGTGCGCAACAACCCCCAGGGCGGTTTCACCCTGCCGGGGCTGGCGGGCAACCCCGTCTACGCCATCGTGCCCGGGTCACAGCCGAACTACGCGCCGGTAGGCGGCGAAGCCGGCGCGTCCCAGTCTGCCTTGGGGCAGCGCATCACGATCGGGGCGGGCGTGCCGGGCCTGCCGGCCGGCACCTATACGTTGATGCCGTCCACCTACGCCTTGCTGCCCGGCGCGTTCCGGGTCGAACTCAATACCGGCGCGGCGGCGGGCGCCGCCATGGCGCCGGCGCAACTGCGCAACCAGTCGTGGGCGGCCAGTGGCCGATTGTCGGTGGCGGGCACGCAAGTGGCCGACAGCCTGGCAACCCAGGTGATCCTGACCCCGGCCAATGTACTGCGCAACTATTCGCAATACAACGAGACCAGCTACGCCAGCTTCGTGCGTGCCGATGCGGCCACGCGCGGCGTGCCGCGCGCGATGCTGCCGGCCGATGCCCGCACCTTGCGCCTGGCGATCCACCGCGGCTCGGAAGACGGGCAGACGTTGCGCGTCGAAGGCCTGGCTGACTTCAAGCCGGCGGCCGGCGGCTTTGGCGGCGCGGCGGCTGTGGGCGGCAGTTTCGGCATGGAAATCCTGGCCGCGGGCCAGGCGCCCACGGCGGGCTACGATGGCGCTTCGGTGCACGCGGATGCCCTGGCCGCGCTGGGCGCGAACCGCCTGGTCATCGGCGCATTGCCGGTGGTGCAATATGGCCAGGGCGGGCGTTTCTATACCTTCCAGGGCAATGCCACCGACGTGTTGATACGCGCTGGCGCGCAGTTGGTGGCGCCGGAAGTGCTGGTCTCGGCGCGGACGATCGAGATCGAGGCGGGCGCGGGCATCTCGACGCTGGGCCGGGGCGCGCCGTCGGCCGACTCGACCCAAGGCTACGCGTTCGAACCGGGCAGTGTCGGGTTGTTGGCCGTGTCCAATGGCCGCCTGGACGTGCTGGCCCCGGCGGCCACCGGCACGGGTTCGATCCGTATCGGCACCTGCGCGGCGCAAGCCTGCCAGGGCGTGACGCGGCTGTATTCCGAAGGCACCATCGCCGCCGCCACCAATGGCACGTTCGACCTGGGGGATCAGGTGCTGTACGGCACCCGCAATTTGACGCTGGCGGTCGCTGCGGTGAACGCGGGCACGGCCGACGCGCTGGCGCAGGCCGCCGCGCGCGGCGTGCTGCCGGCCGGGTTGACGCTGAACCAGTCGATTCTGGGGCGCTTGCTGCGCGGCGACACCAGCACGGGCGCCCCGGCGCTGGAAAAGCTGACGCTGACGGCGCGCGAGTCGATGAATTTCTACGGCACCGTGGCCTTGGACACGCGCGACCCGGTCACCGGCAAATACAGCCTGGCCACGCTGGCGCTGGGTACGCCGGCCCTTTACGGGGTTGGCGCGGCGGGCGACGAGGCCAGCATCCGCACGCAGAACCTGGTCTGGAACGGCGCCACGCAAGCGCCCGGCGCGGTGGCGGCGGGTGGGGCGGGCACCGGACAGGGCGCGTTGCGCATCGACGCCGAACGCATCGAATTCGGCTACGGCCAGGGCACCCAGCCCAGCGGCCTGGACGACAACGCCCGCCTGGTGCTGGGCTTTGCCGGAGTGACGCTGAACGCCAGCGACCGCATCACGGCCAATCATCGCGGTAGCCTGGCGGTGTACGCCTCGCAGGGCGCCTACGTCAGTGGCAGCGGCTATACCTACAGCGGCGGCAACCTGACGCTGAATACGCCGCTCGTGACCGGCGCGGCCGGTTCGGTGAACCGCATCACGGCGGGCGGCGACGTGCGGCTGCTGGCCGCCGCTGGCGCGCAGCCGGCCGCGGTGCAGGACCTGGGCGCCGAGCTGAGCCTGGCAGGCGCCTCGGTGCGCGTGGACGGCACGATCGTACTGCCCAGCGGCAAGCTCACGCTGCAAGGGCGCGACGGCGTGGTGCTGACCGGTGCGTCGCAACTGGACCTGAGCGGCCGCGCCATCGCCTTCAATGACGTGCTGCGCTACAGCTGGGGCGGTGACCTGATCCTGGAAAGCAGCCAGGGCGGCATCCGCCAGGACGCTGGCGCGCTGATCGACCTGTCGGCCGTGGAAAACAACGCCGGCAGCCTGCGCGCGGTGGCGCTGGCGGCGGCGGATGGCCAGGTGGCCTTGCTGGGCCGCATCGTGGGCTCGGCCTCGGGCCATTACGACGCGGGCGGCACCGCCGTGCCGTATCGCGCGGGCAGCGTGGACGTGCGCGCCCAGCGCCTGGGCAACCCGGCGGCCTTGAATGCCGATTTCGATGCGCTCAACCAGCGCCTGAACGACGGCGGCGTGTTCGGCGCACGCGGCTTCCAGATCAAGCAGGGCAGCCTGACGGTGGGCGACACGCTGCGCGCCAACGACATCAATCTGTCCATCGACGGCGGCAGCCTGACGGTGGCGGGCCGGGTGGACGCCAGCGGCGAACGCGTGGGCCGCATCCGCCTGGCGGCGCGTGACGGCCTGACGCTGGCGGCGGGCTCGGTGCTGGATGCCCATGGCACGGTGCTGCGGGTGGACAGCTACGGCAAGATCATCGACGCGCCCAACCGCGCGATGGTGGAACTGAATTCCGGCCAGGGCGTGTTGACGCTGGCCGGCGGCGCCCGCATCGACCTGCGCCACGGCACCGCCGCCACGCCCGGCACGGCGGCCGGGCAGCACGACGGCGCGTCGCGCGGCACGCTGGAACTGCTGGCGCCGCGCATCGACGCGGCGGGCAATGTCGGCATGAACGGCGGCGGGGCGCCCGGCAGCGCCGCCACGTATGGCGACATCGCCATCGACGCGCGCGGCCCGATTGCGATTGATGGCGCCCGGTCCATCACGCTGACCGCCATGCAGCGCTACGACGATGCCGACGTGGGCAACCCCGCCGACCGCATCGGCGGGCGTACCTACCAGATCATCAACCAGGCCTACCTGAAAGCCAAGCACGATGACAGCGTTGACTTCATGACCGACGCGCTGACCAACGCCGCCTTGATGAACGGCAAGCTGGCGGGCCTGAACAACGCCACCTACCGCGACGCCTTCCATCTGCGCCCCGGCGTGGAAATCATCAGCAAGACGGCGGACGGCGACCTGGTGGTGCAAGGCGACCTGGACCTGTCGGGCTATCGCTACGCCAGCGTCAACCCGCGCACGCCGTACACGTCGGTGTACGGCTCGGGTGAAGCCGGCGCGCTGACGCTGCGGGCCAAGGGCAACCTGGATGTCTACGGCAGCATCAACGACGGCTTTGCGCCGCCGGCCACTACGCCGGACGACGAGCATGGCTGGATCCTCACGCCCGGCGCGCAGCCTTTCGGCGGCGACGTGGTGCTGCCGCGCGGCGGCGTCCAGCTTGCCGACGGCACCGAGTTCCCTGGCGGCAAAACGCTGAACTACCCCTTGCCGCTGAAGGCCGTGAAGCTGGCGGCCGGCACCCGGCTGCCGGTCGAGGCCGTGCTGGACCAGGCGCTGCCGCTGGCCGCCGGCACGGTGCTGTCCGGCGATGTGCGCGACGCGTCCAACCAGTTGCTGTACACCGCGGGTTCGGTGCTCAAGCAGGCGGTGGACTTGCCGGCGGGCACGCGCCTGGGCGCGGGCACGCTGCTGACCGACGGCACGTCGCTGCGCGCCTTCACCTGGCCGGCCAACGTAGCGCTGCCCAATCTCTACACCACGCAGGGCTACGAGGCCAACGTGCTGCTGATGGAAGGCACCATCACGCTGCAGCAGGGCGCGCTGATTCCGTCACAGGCCAAGCTGGTGTTCCCGGCCGGCACCGACTACGTGGAACTGCGTCCCGGCACGGTGGCGGACCAGCGGCGCAACTGGGCCGTGGCCCAGATGCTGCTGGCGGGCAGCCAGTCGTGGTCCGTGCAACTGGTGGCCGGCGCCGACCTGGACGCGGCCGATCCGCGGCGGGTGCTGACCGGCCCGGGCGCCGGCAAGCTGACGCTGGCCGACACCCACTACAACGCCAGCCTGGTGCAGGGCGGCGGCTGGGTCTGGGGTCCGGATGCCGATCAGTCGGGCTTTGAACCCGGCGCCCCGGTGCCCGACGACATGGCCTGGCTGTGCGACATCGTCGAAGGCTTGTGCGAACGCGGCGATTCCAGCGCGGTATCGGTCACGCCGCACACGCAGAATTTCAGCGTGCTGCGCACCGGCACGGGCGACCTGGACCTGGCCGCGGGCGGCGATATCAACCTGATGTCGGCCTATGGCGTGTACACCGCAGGCACCCAGTCACCCAACGTGGCGCCAGCCTACCAGTTGCCGCGCGGCCGCTTCGGCTCTACGGTGCTGGGCGACGATTATGCAAGCACCTACGAACCCTTCGTCACGGCCGGTTCAGGCTATCAGGCCTGGTATCCGGAAGCGGGCGGCAACCTCGGCCTGTACGCGGGCGGCTCGCTGCGGGGCGATGTCTGGGGCAAGACCGTGATTCCCACCTACGACGGCCGTGGCATCGAGCCCAGCGTCGGCGTCGGCAACTGGCTGTGGCGCCAGGGCACCGGCAGCGCCAATGGCGGCGACACGCCGACCGCCTGGTGGATCAACTTCGGCAGCTACACCCGTGCACCCACGGACTTCAAGGACCCCACGCCGCTGCTGGTGGGCTTTACGGGCTTTGGCGCGCTGGGCGGCGGCAACGTCAGCGTGCGCACCGATGGCGACGCCGGCAACATCGAGGCGCGCGGCTCGCTGGCCAACCCGCGCAGCCAGGGGCTGGTCGTGGCGGTGGGCAGCACCGGGCGGATCGGCGCGGACGGCACCATGACACTGACGGGCGGCGGCGATATCGACGTGCGCATCGGCGGCGCGCTGAATCCGACGCAAAGCGCGCGCGGCCAGGTGTCGTCCACCAGCGGCCCCAAACCCTACTATGGCAGCCCCGCCATCGACCTGCAGGGCGCGCTGATCAACCTGCGCGGCAATGTGCAGTTCGCGGGCGCCGCGATCGGCGGGTTGGACCTGCAATATGGCAATACCGCCGGCCTGCAGGACGCCAAGGAAAGCCGCGGCTACGACCCCTATGCGTCGACGCAGGCCAGTGCCACGGGCGGCCTGGCGCTGATTCCGGGCGATGCCGTGATGCGTCTGGATACGCGCGGCGATCTGGTGGTGGGCGGCGCGGGCGATCCGGGCCGGGTGGCGTTGCAGAACAGCACGCCGTTCCGGCTGCGCGACGGCACGCCCGTCACAGGCGGCGGCTACAGCTGGTTCTCGATGTGGACGGCGAACACCGCCATTGAATTGGCCAGCGCGGGCGGCAACCTGACGCCCAGCCGGCAGACTTCGCACAGTGCGCAGGGCCTGTCTTTGCAGGTCGGGCGCAACACGTCCGCGTCGGATGCGCGCTACCTGTATCCGTCGATCCTGCGCGCCACGGCGTATGACGGCAGCATCTATGCGGGCGTGTCGGCCGGTTACCTCAATTCCGAAGACACTGGCCTGGCGTATTCGCTGACCCTGGCACCGGGCGCGCGCGGCCAGCTTGAACTGCTGGCGGGCAATTCGATCTACGCGGGCGGCTACGCCATCAACCGTTCGGGGGCGGACCCGGCCAGTGTGGCCAATGTGCTGGCGCCGGCCTTCGCCGGCTACACCTCGCAGGGCACCAGCACGGCCGCGCTCAACAACCAGGGCGCCAACGGCATCGCCGGCGCCCGCAACTCGCACTTCCCGCTGTTCTATTTCGATGCGCCCACGGCCAGCGCCGCCGCATCAGATCAAGTCACGCGTCTGTACGCCCGTGACGGCGACATCGTGGGGCTGCGCAGCGGCGAGGCCATCACGCTCATCGCAGGCCCCAACCTGGGGCAGGTCTGGTACGAAGCCGCGGGCCCGGTCTGGATGATGGCCGGCCGCGACATCGTGGCCTCGGGCACCGGCCCTGGCGTGCAGCAGGCGGTGCCGTCGACCAACGGTTATATCTTCGCGCTCGGCGTCACCAGCTCGGCGACGTCGTCCGGCAACCTGTTCGTGCACGGCGATGCACACGACGTGTCGCGCGTGTCGGCGGGCCGCGACATTCTCTACAGTTCGTTCCAGGTGGCCGGCCCCGGCGCCCTTGAAGTCTCGGCCGGCCGCCACGTGCTGATGGCCGACCGCGCGTCGATCACCAGCGTGGGGCCGGTGCTGCCGGGCGATCGCCGCCCGGGCGCATCGATCGCCGTGCTGGCGGGCGTGGGCGAGAGCGGTCCGGACTACGCGGGCTTCCTGGCGCGCTACCTGGACCCGTCGCGCCAGGCCGACGCCAGCCGTCCGCTGGCGGACCAGGGGCTGGCGTTCAAGACCTACGAGGCCGAACTGCTGCTGTGGCTGACGCAGCGCTACGGCTTTGCCGGCAATGGCGACGACGCGCGGGCGTATTTCAGCGCGCTGCCGGCCGAACAGCAGCGCATCTTCGCGCGGCAGGTGTATTTCGCCGAGCTGCGGGCCGGCGGACGCGAATACAACGACAAGGCCAGCCCGCGCCAGGGCAGCTACCTGCGCGGCCGCCAGGCCATCGCGGCGCTGTTCCCCGAGACAGCGCCGGGCGCCTGGCAGGGCGACCTGACGCTGTACGGCGCGGCCGGCATCCGCAGCAGCTTCGGCGGCGACATCCAGTTGCTCACGCCCGGCGGCCAGCAGGTGTTCGGCGTGGAAGGCGCGGCGCCGCCCGCCAGCGCCGGCATCATCACGCAGGGCCAGGGCGACATCCAGCTGTATGCGCAGGGCAGCATCCTGCTGGGCCAGAGCCGGGTCATGACGACCTTTGGCGGCGGCATCACCGCGTGGTCGGCGCAAGGCGACATCAACGCCGGGCGCGGCTCGAAGACGACGGTGCTGTACACCCCGCCCAAGCGGGTGTACGACGCGGTCGGCAACGTCACCCTGTCGCCCAACGCGCCGGCCACCGGCGCGGGCATCGCCACCCTGGCGCCGCTGCCGGAGGTGCCGGCGGGCGACGTGGACCTGTACGCGCCGCTGGGCACCATCGACGCGGGCGAGGCCGGCATCCGGGTATCGGGCAACGTCAACATTGCCGCCTTGCAGGTGGTGAACGCGGCCAACATCCAGGCCCAGGGCGAAAGCCGCGGGGTGCCGGTAACGGCGGCGGTGAACACCGGGGCGATGTCGTCGGCCAGCGCGGCGGCGACCTCGGCGGTGGGCGCCGCGCAGGAATCGGCGCAGCGCGCCCAGAACCAGGCGCGCCAGAACCAGCCGTCGGTGATCAATGTGCAGATCCTGGGGTATGGCGAGGAGCCGGTGGCCGGCGCCGCCATTTCGCCGCCCGGCCCATCGGCGGCCGCCCCGCGCTACGACGCTGCCAGCGCCGTGCAGGTGCTGGGCGCCGGCACGCTGGATGACAGCGAGATGCGCGCGTTGACCGCGCAGGAAAGGAGCAAGCTGGCGATGTAGGGAGTGGCGCGCCGGGACGACGGCCGTGGCGGCTGTCCGCCCGGCGCCTTTGACGGCCGCGCGTGAAAGACCGTCGGCCTGTAATACGGCCTGTAATGCGGGCGTCATATGAACCCCAGGCAAAAAGCGCATCAGGGTCCGGCAAAAACCGGGCCCTGATTCATTTCTGCGCACCGTTTCCCCAGGCCGGCGCTGTTTCATGAAATTTTTCTTACAACGCGCAGTCCGTGCGGTCCCGGAACGTCTAGTAACAAGCAGAAGCTGTAGACGCGGGTATGCGGGCAGAAAACCGTAACGGGAATGTCGCAAGCGCACTGCACGGTAGCGGCCGGTGCCAGACCGGTTATCACACAAGGAACTGAGTGCATCGCTATGCATGATTTCGAGAGCAGGGTCGGCGCGCTGCGCGCCATGATGCGACGGGCGCCGGGAGCGATGGTGCTGGCGCTGGCCGCGGGCGCGGCCTGGGCGCAGCCCGCGCCGGCCGCGGACAGCAACGCGCGCCGCGTCAACATCAACGAATACATCGTGCGCGGCAACACCGTACTGGATGCGCGCGACATCGAAAAGGCCGTCTACCCCTACCTGGGACCGGACCGCACGTTGGCCGATATCGAATCGGCGCGCGAGGCCTTGCAGACCATCTACCAGGAACGCGGCTATCAGTCGGTGTACGTGGACCTGCCCGAGCAGCAGGTGGCCGACGGTATCGTGTTCCTGCAAGTGGCCGAGACCAAGGTGGGCCGGGTGCGGGTGGTGGGCGCCAAGCACTATTCGCCGCTGACGATCCGCGACGAAGTGCCCGCGCTGCAGGAAGGCGCCGTGCCCAACTTCAACCAGGCGCAGGCCCAGCTGACCGACCTGAACAAGGGCGCCAGCCGCCAGGTGGTGCCGCTGGTCAAGGAAGGCCGCGTGCCCGGCACGATGGACGTGGACCTGAAGGTCGAGGACAAGAACCCCTGGCACGCCAGCCTGGGCCTGAACAACGACTACAGCGCCGACACGAAGCGCCTGCGCAGCACGGCCTCGCTGGGCTACGACAACCTGTGGCAGCTGGGCCATTCGGTCAGCCTGACCTTCTTTACCGCGCCCCAGGAAACCGACAACGCCAAGGTCTGGTCCGGCTCGTACTCGATGCCGCTGGACAAGCAGTGGAGCCTGCAGTTCACCGGCTACAAGAGCGACAGCAACGTGGCCACCATCGGCGGCACCAACGTGCTGGGCAAGGGCTTTTCGTTCGGCATGAGCGCCATCTACACGCTGGCGCCGCAGGGCGACTGGTACAACTCGCTGTCCGTCGGGCTGGACTACAAGAAGTTCGACGAGACCACGCGCTTCGGCAACAACGAAGACCGCATTCCCCTGAAATACGTGCCGTTCACGTTCTCGTACAACGGCTACCGCTATTCCGAATCGTCGCAAAGCAGCCTGGGCCTGTCGGTCGTGGGCGCCAGCCGCTCGTTCTTCGGCATGGGCAGCGACTGGAAGGAATTCGACGACAAGCGCTATCGCGCCAGCCCCAGCTTCGCGCTGCTGCGCGGCGACGGCACCCACACGCAGAACCTGTTCGGCGACTGGCAGCTGGGCCTGCGCACGGGCTTTCAGCTGTCGTCCGGCGCGCTGGTGTCCAACGAACAGTTCTCGGCCGGCGGCAGCACCAGCGTGCGCGGCTACCTGGCCGCCGAACGCACCGGCGACGACGGCTTCCTGGGCTCGGTCGAGTGGCGCACGCCGTCGCTGGCCCGCTGGCTGGGCAGCAATGTCAATGAATGGCGCTTCTATGCGTTTGCCGACGCCGCCACGCTGCGCCTGCGCGACCCGTTGCCCGAGCAGGATTCCAGCTACTCGCTGGCCAGCGTCGGCCTGGGCACGCGCCTGCAGGTGCTGGACTGGCTGTCCGGCTCGCTGGACTGGGGCTATCCGCTCAAAGACGGCCCCAACACCAAGAAACACGATCCCCGCCTGAACTTCAGCGTACGCGCCAGCTTCTGAGCGCTCGCGAAACCGTATTTACCCCGGAGTCTTGACCATGCAACGCTTATTGATGCTCCTACTGACCGTGCTGGCCGGCGTCTTGCCGTCCGCCGCCCATGCCTGGTGGCAGCCTGACTGGCAGTACCGCAAGCAGATCACCGTCGACAGCACGCCGCAGGGCGCGCCGCTGGGCGGCGCCGCGGGCCGCACGCCGCTGCTGGTGCGCCTGCACACCGGCAACTTCTCGTTCGACGGCATCAACGAAAAGGGCGCCGACATCCGCTTCGTGGCGGGCGACGACCAGACCGTGCTGAACCACCAGCTGGAAGCCTTCGACCCGCTGCTGGGCATGGCGCTGGTGTGGGTGGACCTGCCCGAGCTGGCCGACGGCCAGCGCCAGGACATCTGGATGTACTACGGCAACCAGAAGGCCCCGGCGTCCGCCAATGGCCAACTGACGTTCGACCCCAACTACACGCTGGTCTACCACTTCGACGGCGCCGCCGGCGCCCCGCCGCGCGATACCACCGGCAACAGCAACAATGCCCAGACGCCGATGGCCGCTGCCGTCGACGGCGTGATCGGCCGTGCCGCGCAGTTCACGGGCGGCGCCCCGCTGATGCTGCCCGCCAGCCCGTCGTTGGCCGTGCCGGCCGCCGGCGCCTTCACCTTCAGCGCCTGGGTGCGCGCCGACCAACCGGCCGGCGAACAGCTGGTCTATGCCCGCCGCGATGCCGGCAACGCGCTCTTGATCGGTATCAACCAGGGCGTGCCCTTCGTGGAAGTGAACGGCCAGCGCAGCCAGCCCGGCCAGTCGCTGACCCCGGCCGCCTGGCAGCACCTGGCCGTGACGGCCGACGGCAGCCGCGTCACGCTGTATGTGAATGGCCGCGCCACCTCGTCGCTGGCCGCCAGCCTGCCGCCGCTGAACACGCCCGCCGCCCTGGGCGGCGACGTGCCGGCCCCGGCCGTGGCCGTGGCGCCCGCCGCTGCTGAAGGCGCCGCTGCCAATGGCGCCGCCAACCCGGCCGCCCCGGCTGCCGACGCTGCACCCGCTGCCGCCCCGCACGTCTACGCGCCGTTCGTCGGCGCCATCGACGAAGTGCGCCTGTCGCGCGTGGCCCGTCCGGCCGCGCTGATCCTGGCCGACGCGCTGTCGCAGGGGTCGGAATCGCGCCTGGTGGCCTACGGCACCGACGAAGAACAATCGGGCTTCGGCTTCGGCGGCCTGGGCTTCCTGCTCAAGGCCGTGCCGATCGACGCCTGGGTCATCATCGCCATCCTGGTGCTGATGATGGTGCAGTCGTGGATCATCATGATCCGAAAGAGCCGCAACGTGGCCCGCGTGGCGCGTGCCAACGAGCAGTTCCGCGAGTCCTTCGCCAAGGTCGGCCAACGCCTGGAACTGCTGGCCGACGACAAGAACCTGGCCACCCGCCTGGAACACGCTTCGCTGTGGCGCCTGTACCGCGTGGCCATCAACGAAATCCGCACCCGCCGCGAGCAGGGCGCCGACACCAGCTCGATCTCGGCCGCCACCATCGAAGCCATCCGCGCCTCGCTGGACGCCGTGCGCACCAAGGAAAACCAGCTGCTGGGCGCCAAGCTCGGCGTGCTGTCCAACGCCATTGCCGGCGGCCCCTACATCGGGCTGCTGGGTACGGTGCTGGGCATCATGGTGGTGTTCCTGGGCACGGCCATGGCCGGTGACGTGAACATCAACGCCATCGCCCCGGGTATGGCCGCCGCGCTGCTGGCCACCGCCATGGGCCTGTTCGTCGCCATCCCCGCCCTGTTTGGCTACAACCGCCTGGTCTCGCGCAACAAGGAAGTCAGCGCCGACATGCGCGTGTTCGTCGACGAATTCGTGACGCGCCTGGCCGAAGTGCATGGCGAGACCCAGGCCCAGGAAGCCGCCCACCACAGCGCCGCGCGCGCGTCCGCCGCCCGCCCCGCCGTGCGCGAGCCGCAGCCCGCCGAAGCGTAAGGAGACGACCCCATGGCTTCCGTATCCGCTTCCCAGGACGATGATGATGACGCGCCTGTCGACGGCATCAACATCACGCCGCTGGTCGACGTGCTGATGGTCGTGCTGGTCATGTTCATCCTGACCGCCACGGCGCAGATCGCCGGCATCAAGGTGAACCTGCCCAAGGCCAGCTCGTCCATCGCGCTGTCGCAGCCCAAGACCAAGGCCATTTCCGTCAACGACGCCGGCCAGGTATTCCTGGACGCCTACCCGGTCACCCTGCCCGAGCTGGAAGACCGGCTGCGCACGGAGAAAGCGCTGAATCCCGATTTTCCGGTGATCGTGCGCGGCGACGCCGCCGTGCAATACCAGAAGGTCGTGGAAGTGCTGGATCTGCTGCGCCGCCTGGAACTGGCCCAGGTCGGGTTGGTCACCGGCAAGCCGAGATAGGGGCCGAGGCTACCGCCATGCCGCAACACGCATCCGATACCCCGCGCACCCCGCACCCCGCGCTTCGCTGGCTCAAGCTGGCGGCCGTGGCGGTGGTGTTGATCGCGGCCGCCTACGCGCTGTGGCGCTGGGCCAATGACATGGCCGGCGTGCGCCGCGACGCGCCCAAGGTCACCGCGATCATCCCGCTGCCCCCGCCGCCTCCGCCGCCGCCCGAACCGGAAAAGCCGCCCGAGCCCGAGCCGCCCAAGGAAGAGCCCGTGGCCACGCCCGAACCCGAGCCGCAGCCTACGCCCGAACCGCCCAAGCCGCAGGACGAGGCGCCGCCGCGCCCGGCCGACGACCTGGCCAACCCGATGCAGATCGACGGCGACGCCCAGGCGGGCAGCGACGCGTTCAACATCGGCGCGGGGCAGGGCAAGGGCATGGCGGGCGGTGGCGGTGGCCGCGCCGGCAACGCCACCTACAGCCAGTACCTCGCCTACGCGCTGCAGAAGATCCTGCGCGAAGACGAGCGCACGCGCAATCTGACCTTCCGCCTGCAAGCCAACATCTGGCTCACGGCCAGCGGCCAGATCACGCGGGTGGAACTGACCCGTTCCAGCGGCGATGCCGACGTCGATGCCCGCGTGGTGGCGGCGCTGCGCGCGGTGCCTGGCCTGGATGAACGTCCGCCGGCCTCGGCCAGCATGCCCATACGCGCATCGCTGACCGGCCGCCGCCCCTCCTGAAGTGCTGAATTGAACCGATCCTGGAGTGCCAAGAGAATGAAGTTCCAAATGAACCGGTTGGCGGCAACGCTGGCCCTGGCTGCGGCGGGCGCCGCCGCGCTGCCGGCCCACGCCGCGCCCGCCCCGTCCGAAAACGCCACCATCAACCTGATCCGCCTGCTGGTGCAGCAGGGCGTGCTGAAGGCGGACCAGGCCGAAGCCCTGGTGGCCCAGGCCGAAGCCGAAGCCAAAGCCGCGCGCGCCGCGCCGCAAGACCGCGGCGCGGCCGCCGCCCAGCCCGGCGACGTGCGCGTGCCCTACATTCCGCAGACCGTGCGCGACCAGATCCGCGACGAGGTCAAGGCGGAAGTGATGGTGCAGGCCAAGGAAGAGAACTGGGCCCAGCCCAACACCTTCCCGGACTGGGTGTCGCGCATCACCATCGACGGCGACGTGCGCGTGCGCGACGAATCGCGCCTGTACTCGGGCAACAACAGCAATGAAATCGTCGATTTCGCCAAGCTCAATGCGAAGGGTCCGTACGACCTGAACCGCAACACCAACAACAACTACCCGCCGATGCTGAACACGCGGGAAGACCGCCGCAACCAGCTGCGCATCCGCGCGCGGCTGGGCGTGCGGGCGGAAATCTCCGAGTCGTGGTCGGCCGGCATCCGCCTGGCCACCGGCAGCGACGACAGCCCGGTGTCCACGTCGCAGACGCTGGGTGGCGGCATGGGCAAGAAGGACATCTGGCTGGACCAGGCCTACCTGACCTACCGCCCCGCCAAGTGGGCCACGGTGACCGGCGGGCGCATCGCCAACCCGTTCGAATCCACCGACATGCTGTTCTCGAACGACCTGAACTTCGACGGCGTGGCCGCGATCTTCAAGCAGCCGCTGGAAGGCCGCGACGTGACCCTGTTCGGCACGCTGGGCGCGTTCTCGACCGAGTACGGCTCCAATGGCTGGAATTCGTCGTCGTTCTCGGAAGGCAAGAGCGAAGACAAGTGGCTGCTGGCCGCCCAGGCCGGCGCCGACTGGAAGATCAACCAGCAGAACAGCGTGCGCGGCGCGCTGGCCTACTACCACTTCGACAACATCGCGGGCAAGCGCTCCAGCGCCTGCTCGCCGTGGGCCGGCCAGGAAAACTGCGACACCGACTGGTCGCGTCCGGCCTTCATGCAGAAGGGCAACACGCTCTTCCTGCTGCGCAACATCACCGCCAACCCGCTGGATCCGGCCAACACGCCGCAGCCGCAATACGTGGGCCTGGCGTCCAAGTTTGACCTGCTGGACCTGAACCTGCGCTGGGACACGCGCGTGTTCAACGGCCTGGGCCTGCGCCTGAACGCCAACTACATCCGCAACCTGGCCTACAGCAAGAGCAAGATGGCCAGCCGCTCGCAAGGCAATATCGTCAACAACTTCGGCGACAACGGCGACGTGGAAAGCGGCCCCAACGCCTGGATGCTGCAGGCCACGCTGGGCCGTTCGTACGACATGAAGGAGAAGGGCGACTGGCTGGCCTTCGTGGGCTACAAGTACATCCAGCCCGATGCACTGCCCGATGCCTTCAACGACTCGTCGTTCCACCAGGGCGGCACCAACGCGCGCGGCTACTACATCGGCGGCAGCTACGCCTTCGACAAGAACGTGTACGGCGTCCTGCGCTGGATGAGCACCCGCGAAGTCTACGGCGCGCCGCTGTCCATCGACACGATGCAGTTCGAGATCAACGCCAGGTTCTGAGGCCATGGACATGCACATCGTATGGGATGAATCCCGCCAACCCCAGGCGTTGGGCCGCGGCCGGCGGTTGGCCGCCGCCGTGGCCCTGTGCGCGGCGGGCCTGAGCCTGACCGGCCCGGCGCAGGCAGAAACCATGGAAGAGCGCCTGCGCGCCCAGTTGCGCAGCACCACCCAGCAACTGCAGCAGCTGCAAAGCGAGCAGGCCCAGGTCAACGCCGCCAAGGCCGCGGCCGAGGCCCAGCGCGATGCCGCCCAGAAAGAGCTGGAAGCGCTGCGCGGTCAGCTCGCCAAGACCAAGGGCCAGGCCGACAAGCTGGCCGAGCAGCAGGGCGCCGTCATGGAAAGCGCGCAGGCGCAGGTGGCGGCCAGCCATGCCCAGCTGGGCAAGTTCAAGGGCGCCTACGACGAGCTGCTGGCGCTGTCGCGTGCCAAGGAAACCGAGCGCGTGGCGCTGGCCCGCACGCTGGCGCAGCGCGACGAGCAGGTCAAGACCTGCGTCACCAAGAACCGCGAGATGTACGAGGCCGGCAAGGAAATCCTGAACGCCTACGAACGCATCAGCACCGGCGGCATCCTGGCCATGAAACAGCCCTTTGCCGGCAGCGCCCGCGTCAAGTTCGAGGAACAGGCGCAGGAATACGGCGACAAGCTGTACGACGCGCAGGTGTCGGCGGCCCCGGCCGCTGCCTCGGCTGCCTCCCCGACCGCCCAACCCTGATTTTCAAGACCTGTCTTCATTTCTTCATCTAGGAAAACTGTAATGACCGACTCCAGCCTGATTCTCGACGTGAACGCCGAACGCCTGCAGGAACTGCTGCAATCCGCCGGCTACCGCGTCACCGTGTCCGAGCAGAACGGCATGGTGCAACTGCTCAGCGCCAGCCAGGGCGTGGGCTTCGCCGTGCGCCTGGGCAACCCGGCCGCCGAAGACGGCCACTACCTGGACTACACGCTGAGCTGCGCATTGCGCGTGCAGGGCGAGCTGCCTGCCGGCCTGGCCGACCGCTGGAACGTGGAAAAGCGCTTTGCCCGCCTGACCGTGCAAGGCGCCTTGCTGGTGCTGGAACTGGACGTGATCCTGGCCGGCGGCGTGTCCGAGAACTACCTGCGCGCCACCGCCGAACTGTGGGACCGCCTGCTGCAGGAATTCCTGCTGTTCCTGCGCGCCAACGCCACCAGCCCGGCCACCGAGGCACCTGCACCGCAGGAAGAAGCCGTCGCCGAGGCGGCGAACTGATCCATCCGCCGGGCCGGCGCCCGGCGGCGGGGGCGATGACCCCAACCACCGGCCGCCGTTCCGGGTGAATGGCGCATTCAAGCAAGCGAGGTTTCGACCATGACTATTCTTTCCGACAAGCCCACCCGGTTGCGCGTCACCGCCGCCGTGCTGCTGATCGCGGTGCTGGCCGGCGCCGTGGCGCTGATGCGCGGCAATCCAGCCCAAAGCAGCGAAGCCGCGCCCGCCAAGGTCGCCGCGGCCGACCCGGCCAAACCTGCCGCCGTGCCGGCCAAGGCTGCCAACCCGGCAGCCCCCGCCGCCGCGCAGGCCCCCGCCGTCGCCACGCTGGGTGCCGTGCAGGTGGACCGCGACGAACTGGTGCGCCAGCTGCAAGCCATGCCGCCCGAGGCCCGCGCCCAATTGCAGGGCAACCGCGCCGGGCTCGACCAATGGCTGCGCTCGCGCCTGGCCGAAAAGGCCTTGGTCGAACAGGCCCGCGCCCAGGGCTGGCAAGACAAGCCCGAACTCAAGCGCGCCTTCCAGGCCGCGCAGGAACGCATCGTGCTGCAGACCTACCTGGATTCCGTCAGCCGCGCGCCCGACGGCTATCCGGCCGACGCTGACCTGCAAGCCGCCTACGAACGGGCCAAGCCGCAGCTGGCGCAGCCGGCCATGTATCGCGTCAGCCAGATCTTCCTGCCCGCCGCGCTGGGCGACAACGACGCCGTGGCCAGCGCCCGCAAGCAGGCGCTGGACCTGGTCAAGCGGGCCCAGGCGCCCAAGGCCGATTTCGCCGCGCTGGCCAAGACCTATTCGCAGGACACGACCACCCGCGCCCAGGGCGGCGACATCGGCTACGTGCCGCTGGCGCAGCTGACGCCGGAAATGCGTCCGGCCATCGAGCAGTTGAAGGCCGGCGAGGTCTCGGCGCCGGTGCAATCGGCGGCGGGCTTCCACATCCTGAAGGTGGTCGATCTGCGCGCGGCCAGCGTCACGCCGTTCGAACAGGTCAAGGAAGAACTGCGCGCCGCGTTGCGCAGCCAACGCCAGGAACTGGCGGCACGGGCTTACCTGGAGGGGTTGCTCAATGCAGGAACCGTCAGCATTGATGGCGCGGCCCTCAATGCCGCCTTCGAACAAAGCGCGTCCGCCGCGCAAGCCCAGCCCGCCCTCGCGGCCCGCGCGCCCTGACGGCGACGGCGTCGCCGCCTTGCTGGACGCGCGGCTGGACCTGGCCCTGGGCCAGGCCGGGCCCCCGGCCAGCCTGCAATGCGCCCCGGCGCTGTTGCAGTCGCTGCGCACCACGTTTGCCGGTGAGCTGCTGCACTGGCTGGCGCTGGTGCCGCAGGTCGAGGCCGGCCGCGCGCGCGATCCGCTGCGCGACCACAGCCTGGACCTGGCCGACCTGCGCGTGCTCTACCGGGCGCTGCGGGTGGCCTGGCTGGCCGAGCTGGTGTTCGGCGGCGCGGACGGCGCACGGCGCTGGCTGTGCAGCCCCAAGCGCCGGCTGCACGGCCGGGTGCCGATGCTGCTGTGCCAGCACGGCCGCTACGCCGCCATGATCGAGCAGTGGCTGATCAACATCGACGAAGGAAACGGCCCATGACCGCGCTTTGGCGCTTGAGCAACAGCCAGGACCTGCTGCCGCGCGCGCGCCCAGCCGGTCGCTGGCATGGCGCGGGCGCCGCGGTGGTGGTGCTGGATGCCACCCCCGCGGCCGCGGTATTCGCGCGCCTGGCGCAAGCCGAGGTCGCGCACCCGCGGGCCTTGCCGCGCAACTACTTCCTGCTGGAAGTGCGGGTGCCGCCGCAGGCGGTGGCCGACCCGCGCCCGCCTGCGGCCTGGCAGACCGACCTGCAGGCATCCCGCGCCTTCGGCAACGCCTGGCTGGCGCAGGGCGAGGCCCTGCTGCTGAAGGTGCCGTCCGCGGCCGGCGGCTGCCAGTACCTGCTCAATGCCGACCACCCGCAGCTGGCGCAATGCCAGATTGTCTCGTCGGTGGCGTACCCGTTCACGCCGCATCTGACGGGCATCGACGGGGCGGTGCTGGACGGGGCGGGGTGGCTGGCGTCGGCGCGGGATTGATCGGTGCGGGATTGGTTGGCGCGGGATGGGTCGGCGCGGGGTTGGTCGACATGGACGAGGCGCCCGGCACACGCGTAACCGAATCGTCGGTGGGCCGCGCGTGATGTGCGGCCAGCCCATGGGTCACGGGTCAATCTTCGTTGGGTCCGATTTCCGTCGGTTCCTCCCGCTTGGTTAAAAATCAGAATCTTCCAATGTTCTATCTGATCCGGGTTGCGTAGCGTAAGCGGGCAATTTCCGGATCGGTGCTTTTGGCTTTGTCGATAGTCCGCGGGGTTTGGGCGGGCTGAGGGTCGGCTGTCTTGGCAACGGTTGTGGTTTCACCCCTTGCCGAGTCTTGCCCGATATGTCGACGTTACGCCGCACGATTGCCTGGTTGTTGGTCTTTGCGCAGGTCTGGACGCCCGTCCTGGCGCAGACCTTGCCCATCTCGGTAGATCAGAGCGTCGGCGGGCAAAGGCCCGTGGTGGGCGTGGCCAATGGTGTGCCGGTGGTGAATATCGCACCGCCTTCGGCCGGTGGGGTGTCCAACAACCGCTACACGCAGTTCAACGTC